>JAUWVG010000297.1 GCA_030617525.1 Candidatus Aminicenantota bacterium
CTATGGGCTTAGAAGCCCGAATTAAGTGAGTTAAATAAAGTCCTTTGATCTAGTTTCTCCATTAACCGAATAAATATATGTTAAATTGAAACTTATTATTTATAGAAACGTTATATATAGTGAGAAAATAGTGGATTTTAAAAAAATATTTTTACTTGTACTTTTGCTTATAGCAGCAAATTTTATTCCTATGGAATCAAGAGCTGAAAAACAGTCTCTAAAATTCACAAAAAATCTTGTCATAGGAAAAAACTCTGGTGATAGCAATTTCATCTTCAGCGCTATTTCAGATATTGACCTGGACAATGAAGGAAATATCTACATTCTGGATACGATGGATTACCGGATTCAGAAGTTCGACGATCAAGGAACATTCCATAATTCCATAAAACTTAAGAGGGGACAGGGACCGGAAGAATTGTCCTTCTCTCCCATTATGGCTGTAACACCAAAAGGAGAAATTGCCATAATGGACCGGATGGCAAGGAAGATCCTCATTTACAATATTGATGGTACATTTAAGAGATTCTTTAAGCTCGACTTCTACCCAATTGATCTTGAATACTATGCCGATGGATATTTGGCTTTGCTTGGTCTTACAAATGAGAAAATCATCCATATCTTTGATTTAGAGGGCCAAAAAAAACAATCATTTGGAGAGCCTTTTCCAATTCCTAAAAAATATTCAAAGTTTCAAGATATGCCGAGTCTAAAACTGCCTAATCACTTCAACAGTTCGCAGGATGGAACACTCTATATCCTCAATCCACACAAATATGAAATCCTTGTGTACACAAAGGGCACCCTGGCTAAAAAGATTCTGGGCAAAAATGACCTGTACAGACCTACTATGATTACACAAACATCCACAGGAGGAGTGGGAATTATATACCCTGCTATGTATACTTTCGGTTGGCAAGATTCACTATTCGTGACTCTTCAAGGCCCTGGAATGGATCCGGAAAATCAAATGGAAGTGTTTGAATTTGGAAAATCCCAATTCTCGCAGATTTTAAATGGATTTCCTCATGCCATCGACAAAAAGGGACGCCTCTACATTGCTGAAGCTGATGAATTCCCTGTTATGACAAGGTATATAATCGGGAATTGATCGTTTCAGCCTCTTAGGTTCGTTCTATTTTTCATCAATTTCAATTGTCGCTCCTTCTGATTCCTTGCCATACGAATAAAAACAGTTCGGGCAGGGGAGAGGTGGTTTTTTCCGTTTTATGGCCTTAGAAGCCCGATTTTAATCGATTAAATGAGGCTTTAAGATCTATTATCGCACTTTTATTTTGCTTAATTCATTTAGTGCGAGCAAGCGGAGAGTTTATCCATGGACAGCGTCCGCTTTTTCATCTATATTTAATCCTTAAAAAAACGCAATTTTCCGGGACGGAGGATGGGGCGGATTAATCCTCCCTCAAAAGGAATTGATCATGAGCGGATTTCAAAGAACTTTTGTGGGATTTAATGGGCTGAGACAGTTTTTAATATGTCTGTTTTTGCTTCTATTAACAACCACAGCGTCCGGTGCATTCGGCTGTACAATAGTAATGGCTGCCCGCAATGGCATAGTCCTGGCCGGAAACAACGAGGACCGTAATCATCCCGAGACAATTGTGAGCTTCATTCCCGCAACAGACAAGTATTTTGGTCGGATTGTTTTCGGCTATGATGACGCTCCATACCAGGGCGGAATGAACGACAAAGGCCTTTTCATCGACGGCAACGCTCTGGCTCCGACAGGCTGGCAGCCTGGTCCCGGCAAACCTACATTTCGGGGGATCGTCATCATGTTTGTCCTAGGAACCTGTGCAACCTGCGAGGACGTCAAAGACTTTTTTGAAAAATACAACGTCCAAGGACTTGAAAGAGCCCGATTTCCCATTGCAGATCGCACAGGCAAATCTATGGTGGTCGAATACGGCAAAGGAGCGGTCCAATTTGTCGAGACGGATACGTGGTACCAAATCGCAACGAATTTCGTCATGTCCAACGTCACCTCCAGGAACTATCCTTCCCAGAGATACAGGAATGCGGATGCCGTCCTGTCTGACGCCGAAGAACTGAGCTTTGGTCTCATCCGCAAAGCACTGAATAAAACTTGTCAAAAAGGAAGTTCCCTTACTGTATATTCCAATATATACGATTTAAAAAATGGGACTATCTATACCTACTTGCTGGGAAATTTCGAAGATGCCATTTTCATGAACCTTGATGAGGAACTGGAGAAGGGAAGTAGAAAGGTTTCTCTGTCTTCTCTTCTCGATATCCAGCCTGAACCTCTTATCTTCACGGTTGAAAATATGCAGAAGGATTTCCTCCAGCTTAGAAGCATCCTGGAAAACGATCACTGCTGCCTATACGAGTACACAGGGAAGGAGGAATTCGACCGCATCTTCGATGAACATTTCAAGCGCATTGACGCACCCATGCCGGCCGAGCAGTATTTCAAGCTCACGGCGTCCATTGTTGCGAAAGTCGGATGCATGCACACAGCGCTCTGGATGCCCGGAGTGTTCTTCAACACAGGCACAGACAATCTCTTTCCGCTTCAAGTCAAACTCATTGAAGAAAAACTTGTGGTCTCTGGATGTTATAAAGGAGTACCGGAAGTCCCGGTGGGAAGCATCATCCAAAAGATCAACGGCCGAACGGCCAGTGTGATTTTCAATGAACTGAGGACAATCACCTCGGCAGATGCATTAAATCCGTATTTTATAGATTCCCAGATCGAAAAACGATTTTCCATGTTTTACGCAAGCGTCTTCGGATTTCCTGAAAAGTATAAGGTGACCTATGTTCTCCCTGGAAAAAAATCCCAGGTGACCGCAGATCTTAATCCAACGGATATTGAATCTGTCAGAAACGTAATTTTCGCTAATTCCGACCATCCACCGCTGGGCCTTGAGTTTCTTGAGGATCAATCGTCAGCCATCATAACCGTCAAGACGTTCTCCTATTATGACCGGGTAGACTATTTCCGGGATTTCATGGATGATGCCTTTTTGAAGATCAAAAACAAAGGGATTAAGAATCTTATCCTGGACCTTCGCGGGAATGACTGAGGTGACCCATTCTGCGCCGTCATTCTGTATTCCTATTTGGAACGGAAGGCAGCTCCCTATTTCGCTGAACCCTATGGAAAATACGCGGAACTGGCCGATCCCATTCCCGTAGCTCCCAACCACTTTTCTGGAAGACTATTCACTTTGCTTGACGGCCGCTGCGGCTCTACCAACGGACATTTTTGTGCCTTGTTGAGTTACCACAAAATTGGAGAATTTGTCGGCACCCCAAGCGGCTCCACATATAAATGCAATGCCGGATCGAACACAGAAGTGAGATTAGAGAAGACATCGTTGATCCTAACCTTCGGAAGGAGCACTTTTTCGGCTGCTGTCGAAGGGATAGATAAAGCGAGTCCTATTATGCCGAACCATCCTATCCAGGTGAAATATCAGGATTTTCTGGATGGCAAGGATGTCTTTATGGAAACCACCTTTGACATCATCAAAAGTGCAAAGGAAAAGCGGAATCCATTATAGTTTTTATATAACACAGAGACTTGACATGACGACAACTGTCTTTTATCGTTGCTCATTATGATTAGAAAAAGCGGATGTTATAAATCAGCATGCCTTATATTTATGTTTTATCTCCTGATTTGCTGCGGCCAAAAAAATGATGAAAAGGAACTTAAGCTGTTTTCCCTTGAAGAAGTCCTGACTATAGATACAGAAAACAATAAAACAGCTGAGATGGGGCTGACCGATATCAGTTATTTTGATATCGACTCAGAAGGGAAAATATTCATTGCCAATCTGAAAGCAAATGAAAATTATATCTTCCTATTAAATAAAGATGGCAGCTTAATGTCTGTGTTCGGAAGAATGGGACAGGGTCCAGGAGAATTTCAAAACCTAAAGGAGCTAGTCCTCTCGAATCAAGATGAGGTTGTTATTACGGATATGGGAAAGGTCGTCATATATAGCAATTCCGGTCAGTTTATAAAAGAATTTCGCATTGACGATGATTATCAGAAAATCATCCCATTGAATAGAGACAGGTACTTGACCATAGCAGTGAGGCTAAGCCCAGACTTATCCCAATCTTTTCAAGTGATATTATGTTCATCTGGATTAGAAGAATTAAAAACTCTGGATAGTTCAAAAATTGAGAGTTTTCAAACGGCAACCAAAGTCAATATCATTCCCACTCTTGTGTATTGGGAGACGTCGAATAA
>JAUWVG010000325.1 GCA_030617525.1 Candidatus Aminicenantota bacterium
CGTTCTCAGAAAGACCGATCCCAGATACGCAGCTCAGCGCACCTTCGCCCTCAAACATCTTCCCGATGATGAGATTTTCAAAGTTGTCAGCTCCATCTATGAAGTGGCCCCCGATATTCTTAGAGAACAAGGAAAGGCAAAGAATCCCTGGCCGAACGTCGATGCCCACTCCGGATGTCTCCTTCTCCACTATGGAGTCACCGAATATGATTTCTACACCGTATTTTTCGGTGTCTCTCGAGCCATCGGAGTCCTCGCTTCACTGATCTGGGATAGAGCTCTCGGCCTGGCCCTCGAACGCCCGAAAAGTGTCACAACTGAATGGATGCAGTCTCAAATTTAGTGCTGTCTTAAGAAATAGCGCTCGTTTTTTGCACAAAAAAAGAGGGGTGGAATTCTTCACCCCTCTTTTTCTTTTCTATCCTACCTGGACTATTCACGAGCCGAGATTGCTGCAGATACGAGGTATCGACCCATGAGATTACCACGTCGCAGGGCTTCCTCGTAATGACATAATGGAGATTGCCACACTATGCCCCCAATGACAGGTGTCGGCAGTTTTTATAAATAGTTCAGGCTATTTGTTGCCTATCGTAATGAGGTCTATAAGCATCGAAAATCCCGTTTCTTTCTTTCCCGCTCCGGGACCGATAACGGTGACATCTCCTAGGGTGTCTGTCGAAACAGTCAGAGCATTGGTTGCTCCCATGACTCCTGCCAGAGGATGCGTAAGATCAATTTCTTCCGGCCCCACTGATGCTTTCACATAATTCCTTTCTTTCCACACTTTGCCGATGAGTTTAAAACGTTTTCCTCGATTTCGTGCATCAGCGATGGCGCTGGCCGTTATACCGGTGATACCCTCGCAGGGATAATCAAATGGCTTGCTATCTGCTCCGAACACAACCTTAGCCAAGATGCAAACTTTTGCCAGCGCATCCCAACCGAGAACATCCGCGTCCGGCACGGCTTCGGCATACCCCAATTCCTGCGCTTTGTCCAGAGCCTCGTCATAGGACAAGCCCTCCTCCATACGGGTTAATATATAGTTTGTCGTTCCGTTGAGAATCCCTTTGATTTCCTGCACCTTACTTCCAGCTAGTGTTTCACGAATGAAATTGAGAACAGGAGTACCGCTCATCACCGTCCCTTCAAAAAGGAATCTTTTCTTTTTTTGTCGAGCAAGTTCGGCAAGATCTTTATAAAAAAGAGCAACGGGTCCCTTGTTTGTAGTCACAACATGCTGTCCCTGCTCTAATGCCTCACGCACGTGGGAGACGGCAGGCTCGCCCGTCTTTATATCCGTATAAGTTGCCTCCAGCATCACATCCGCTCCGGACTGGCGAATCATTTTTAGCGCATCGCCATCAAATGAATCATCGGAATCGTCCGATATTTTTTTTCCGGCCTTTACACTCTCCAAAGCCCGCTGCAGGTCAAGGCCATTTGTGTTGAGAAGACTCCCTTTGAGCTCATCAGAAATCCCCACGACCGAATACTTAAGCCCAAAATCATTTTTAAGCTGTTCTTCTTTTTCCAAGATCAATTCGGCCAATCCCTGGCCGACCGTTCCAAATCCTACAAATAATAATTTCATAACGAACCTCCTCAGCTTAGTTTTTAAATCTCTTTATATTAGTCTAACCAGACCCTGCAAAATTAGCAAGAGTGGTTTTTCCTTGTCAGTGAGATTTTATTTAAGTAAAATGAAATTCCCAAAATGGGAATACACACTACTCAACAAACAAAACTTGGAGGACACTATGCATTATAAACTTTTGTCGGATAGAGACCTCAAGGCCATGGATGCCCTTCTCGATTCATACGGAGGGGCCAAAGCCATCCAGAAAAAAATCGAGGACATGCGGGGCTACGAACAAAGAAAAAAGAAAGCCCAGGATTTGGGCTACGGAGAGATGCTGGATATGGCCGAGCAGCATGTCAAACACTTTCCCAAAGTCGAAGATTTTTTAAGAGAAAACAATATCACGGTGACCAAAAAAGGAATCTGCAAAACTCAGGTCTCCGGCTTTCAAGGGGCCATACCCACATCAGAATCCGTGCGATTGACAAAAGACAACGGAACCGTGCTTTTCCCCACAGAAATGATTTCCGTCGTGGGATTAACAGAAGACTATCTCTACAGCGGCGATCTCCTCACCACGCTGGCAATGGCAGAAAACCTTCTGGGAGCCAGCAAATTCTGCTCCACAAATCTCGTGGGCACCCCACTGCCGGAAGAGAGATTCGCTCGGATCGAGAAAGTGACTGGGGAAAAATTCGAGAGACAGGACCTGGGAAACGGTATAAGTCAGATTATTCTCAAAAATATGGGCACTCCTTTCGGAAACCTCGGTGGCGTCGAAATCGGCAACAACAACCATCTTGTCTATCTTGACGGCGTCACACGTGCGGCCCTGGAAACCGGGGGAAATTTTTATCTTAATCCCAGCTGGTCCACTATCATCGCAGCATGTTACTATGCCCGCGAAATCCCCAATCTGTCCTTTAAAATCTCCATGCTTCTGTCCACTCAGAATACCATACAGCTCAGGATGCTCATGAATATCTTTAAGGAATACCTCCGGGACGACGGCACAACGCCTATTTATGAGATCAATATCGGCAATGCCTCAACAGCCGAGAACTTCATCCAGTGCAGTCGAGAGCTCGAGGAATCCGGACTGCCCAAAATATATCTAGCCGCCCACCTGCGGATCAATCCCGACCTGGGGATGGCCGATTTTAACTGGACAGAAAGCGCCTTCAAAGTCCTCGATGCGGGCTGCGACTTGACGATCAAATACGAAAGTGATGGAGAAGCACGCCCCTATGACACCATGAACGCCTATTTTCTCACGGATGAAGAACGGCGGGAAAAGGGGGCTCTTATAGGTGACGTGATCTATCATAAATGTCTCCGGTGTGATAAAGATGCTAAAGACATTTTGGTGAGGGGGCATGAAACAGAATTTGCCCGTGTCTCTTATAAAGACTGAGAATTCACTCAACCAAAACAGGAGAACAAACATGGATTTTGGCATCAAAGACAAAGTCGCATTTGTGGCTGCATCAAGCCTCGGCCTGGGAAAAGCCGCAGCCCTCGAACTGTCCAGAGAGGGCGCCATCGTCAACATCTGTGCCCGCAACAAAGAACGATTGTTTAAAGCGCGGGAAGAGCTTCAGACCCAAACAGGCAATGAGGTGCGGGCGTGGGTCACCGATGTTACAGAAAAAGATCAAGTGCACAACATGATTCAAGGGATTATCACGGAGTTCGGAAGGATAGATATTCTTGTTTCAAACGCCGGAGGGCCTCCTTCCGGCCAGATCGACGATTTTTCGCCGGATGACTATTTGAAGGCTCTTGAACTCAACCTTATGACCACAATTAACCTCTGCTACAGCGTGATCCCTTCGATGAAGGCCAATCTATGGGGACGTATCATCAACATCGCATCGATATCTGGAAAGCAGCCCATCAACAACCTGGTCCTGTCCAATACGTCACGCGCCGGAGTACTGGGATTTTCAAAATCACTCTCGAACCAGATGGCTCCCTTCGGCGTGACCGTTAACTGTGTTTGCCCTGGTTACACAAAAACGGAAAGAATTGAGGAGCTGGCCGCGGCCTTTGAAAAAAAACAAAATGGAACGGTTGAAGACTTCTATAAAAAAATAGAACTTTTAATTCCTGCAGGACGGTTTGCTGCCCCCGAAGAGTTCGGAGCAACCGTGGCATTTTTGGCATCCCAACAAGCCGGATACATCACAGGCACGGCTCTCCAGATAGATGGCGGACTCATCAAGGCTTTATATTAAAAGGAAGGACAACATGAAAGACTACATGAACAAATGGGATGGAACCCCCTATCCCGAAATGATCAGAGGGCTTCCCGAAATCGACATCCCAATCGAAGGCATCCGGGGCTGGCTCCTCCAAAGCGAAGGAAAGCAAGTTGTTTTTTTTGACCTTCAGCCAATAGGAGAAATTCCGCCGCATACCCACTGCGCACAATGGGGACTCGTGCTTGATGGAAAGATGGAATTCACAATTGCTGGAGAAACAAAG
>JAUWVG010000449.1 GCA_030617525.1 Candidatus Aminicenantota bacterium
GGAGAGAGATTTTCAGAAAGCAGAACATCCTTAATTTCATCAGAATTGAAAATTTCCTGAACGGGTATTTCTTCTCTTAAAGAAATTTCTCTCGTCGATTCCAGCAGTTCTTTTTGTTTATTCTGGCTCAGGAAAACAATAACAGGAAAAATTAGCTTTCTTTCCTTCGGAGAAAATTGAATGAGATGTTCAACCACAGAAAGAGCCATTTTTTTTTCACTTGTTATCCGCTTTTCTTTTCTGTTCATTCGAGATATTTTTATGTAAAGATCATAATAGTCATATATCGGCGGGATTCCAAAAAGAGGAAAATATCCTTGGATGATCCTCTCCTCGGTTTCCCCAAATTTCTTTAACCGGCTCACAATTTCCGCCCGTTCAATCAGGTCGAATCCCCGAGTAGTCAGATTCTCAAAAAGGGCCAGTTTAAAACTCTTCAGATCATCCGTCTCTTTACTCACAAACACTGGAATAGGAGACAGGGGGAGTTGTTTGCAGGCCAAAATTCTCTTCCATCCTGTGACAGGGACCATGAATCCATTCCGTTGTGTGACCACTGGTGGATAGATTAATCCGACTTCCCGGATGGATTGAATAAGTTGGTCTAGGGAATAAAAATGCGAAACCTGGAACCGTTTGTCGTTTAGATTCAAGTTTTCAAGCTGAATTTTTCTTATTCTCATGCCCCTAAATTATATCATTTAATTAAAGGGACATCATACTTAATTCCGTATGAATTAAGTATGATGTCCCTTTAATTAAATGATATAATTTAGGGGAAAAATGAGAGAATCACCGCTGGTCAAGCCCACTCCTTTTAAAGGATTCTCAAAAAAAAAGATTATTTACGTCCCCATAGATTCACCCACCGGTATTATCCAACGAAATATCAAAAAAAATATCCAGAAAAATAAGCATACTCCCTTCGGCCAAATATTCCTTCTTAAAGATAAAATCATCCTATACCAATGTATAAGCTCTCCTCTGGCTGTTTTGTCGCTCGAACGTCTCATTGCCTCAGGAGCAGAAGAAATTATCGTCTTTGGATTCTGCGGATCATTGATGTCCGGATCAAATGTAGGAGACGCCGTAAGCATAACCAAGGCCATTTCAGAAGAAGGCACATCCAAGCATTACTTTCCACGAAAACAATCGTTTTCCCCCTCCCCTTCTCTTCGGAATTGGCTTGAAGAAAAGCTGGACTCTCAAAAATTCACTTACAGAAAAAATACTTTGGTCACAACAGATGCACCGTTCCGAGAAACTCTCTCCTGGTTGAAAGAAAAACATCATCGGAATATCGGCTGTGTTGACATGGAAACATCCGCTGTCTTTGCTCTCTCGGAATATTATGGTCTCCGAGCCGCGGCATTGATGCTGGTCAGTGATGTTCTTACTGAAGACAAACACAAAATTGGATATTTCAGCCCCCTACTGCATAGAAATATTAAGAAATATTTTTTGCCATTCATCCTCGAGGAAAGAAAAGATGAAGCCTAAGGTCCTCATCACCCACAACATGTTCTCTGAAGTCCTCGAATATCTTAAGGAACATGTCGAATATGAGATTGGAAAGCCGGACGGCGATATTTCAAAACATGAGCTCATAAAAAAAATCAAGGATAAGGACGGACTGCTCCCCCTTCTCGTAGACACGATCGATAAAGATGTCCTTTTTGCAGCGCCATCCCTGAAAATCATCGCTAACTGCGCCGTGGGCTACAACAACATCGACATTATCTCTGCCAGAGAGAAAGGAATTATGGTGACCAATACGCCCGGCGTTCTCACAGAGACAACGGCAGAACTGACATGGGCTCTCATCCTTGCAGTGGCCCGAAGGATTCCTCAAGCCCATATTTTCACGCGAGATGGTCTATACAAGGGTTGGGCCTTAGATCTCTTTCTAGGAAAAGAACTCCAAAAGAAACGCCTCGGAATTGTCGGTATGGGACGGATTGGACAAGCCGTAGCTCGTAAGGCCCGGGCTTTCAGCATGGACATTGTCTACAATGACCCCCACGGTCTAGATCCTGAAGAGGAAGCCAAATTTCAGGCAACTCAACTTCCTCTAGAAAAGCTGCTCCGGACCTCTGATGTCATCACCCTTCACACAACGCTCACTTCAAAGACTTTTCATTTGATCTCTGAAAAAAATATCCATTTAATGAAAAAAACGGCCATACTCATCAATGTATCTCGTGGTCCGGTCGTGGAGGAAAGGGCTCTTGCCGACGCTCTGGAGAAGGGCACGATTTGGGGGGCCGGACTGGACGTCTACGAGGATGAACCGGCCATCTATCCCAAACTGTTCGGATTGGACAACATCGTCCTCCTCCCCCATATCGGAAGCGCTACCCAGGAAACCCGGCTGAAAATGGCTTTTATGGCTGCAACCAATCTCATCCAAGGGCTCAAAGGTGAGACCCCAAACAATTTAGTCTGAATAATCCAAACAAATTGAACAGGTATATTCTTGGTTCATCTCCCGATTAGTTGATGCAGTTTATATAAAGGATTCGAGGATTCAAGGGTTCAAGGGTTCAAGGGGTCGAGTGACTTGTTTAAGAATTTTATTGAATTAAGAATCAGAGTGTGAGAGGGAAATTCAAATATTATTATCTGGAGATCTGGGTTATATTTAGACTGATAAATTAATAGTTAATAGAAGCACTTGAATCCTTGAACCCTTGACCCCTAGAATCCTTATCTTATTTTTTTATGTCATCTGGGAGAGGTTCGTTCATGCTTCCAGTCCTGTAGCCTGCCAGATCAATAGTGACATAGGTATACCCGAAGGCCTTAAGATTTTCCACCACATCTCTCCTCAATTCGGGATCCATCATAATCACGATCTCATCCGGTTCCACTTCGATTCGGGCGATTTGGCCATGATGCCGGACACGCACCTGTGTAAATCCCTTGCTCCTCAGGTAGTCTTCGGCTAAAGAAATCTGTTTCAAGGAATCCCGATCGATTTCAATATTGTAAGGAAACCTTGAA
>JAUWVG010000237.1 GCA_030617525.1 Candidatus Aminicenantota bacterium
ATCCGTTCAAAGCCCTTCGCGTTGATAAACCATTTTTCCTGGACATAGTTGATCGGAATTTTTTTAAGCAGAGTTTGGTACAGATCCGGCATATCGATGACATGTATGCCTTTTAACCGCGCATCCAGAATGATATGGGCAATGTTGCGGTCTTTCTCCTCAATCCCGGCGAGAACGATCTGGTCAATGTTGTATTCTTGGATGATGTCTTTCAGCCGGTCTATGGAACCTAAAACTTCAATGCCCTCCTTTTCCTGGACAATCCCGATGACTTCTAGATCATCACTCACGAGTTTAATAGCCTGTGAAATTTCATGAACGGCCGTTCCCTTGCCCACAATAATGACTCTTTTTGGCGTGATGACATATTTGGATAACTGGTGGATAAGAAGTCTCCAGCCGAAGACCAGAATAAAAATGATAATATTAGAAATAAAGAGGATCCCTCGTCCGATGGGAATGAAAAAAAGCCCGTATTTGAGGAAAGATATAAGGATGGATGCCGTGAGAACACTGAGTAGAATTTTTATAAATGTATTGAAAGAAAAATATTTTTTGAGCTCGTACAAGCCAAAGAAATAGAAGATGCATAAATAGCCTAGTGTGACCAGTACAAGGAATGCCGGCGGTGTTATTTCCCGGAAGGGGATTAGGGGCCCAAAAAGCAGACGGAGTTTGTAAGCTGCAAGGTAAGAGAAAGGGATGATAAAAATATCCCCAATAAGAAAAAAAATCCCTTTTGTGAATTTTATGTTAAGTTTTTTCATGATTTTTAACCTTCTTCACCATTTCTTTGTAGTCCTTATCCCTTAATCCTATATCAGAATTCCTAATCCTGTCTTCATTCTGCCTGAGCCATACTCCTTAATCTATAATCCCTTCTTCTAATCCCTAATCCTAGTGTAATCCCTAATCCCTTCCTCTAATCCTAATTCCTTTTAAAATTAGTTGGGAGAGGAAGCCTATACCCCATGTTACATGCATAATTCCCCAGGATACTCCCATAAAAAAACGCTGCCCCAAAGGGATCTTTTTTTTTGGCCAGCTAAACGTGGCGATGAGAAGGAGGGATAATATGTAGACAAGAGGAAAATAAAGAGTTGTTGGCCACCAGATGCTTAATCCGATAGACAACAAAAGACTAACAACTAACAAAACAGGCAAAATCTGACGCCAGGATGTTATTTTTTTATGTTTCAAGACCACGTAACATCTTCCTCTTCCATATCTGAAATATTGCGTGGCTAAACCCCAAAAGGATTCTCTTGGAAAGTAAGTGACCTTAATGGAGCTGTCCTGATAGATCTTTTTATCGGTTTTAAGAATCCTTAAATTGAGTTCGGCATCCTCAGCGGTTTTACAGGTTGTATCATACATTCCAATTTCATCAAACAGGCTCTTCCTAAAAGTCCCAAGATAGACCGTGTCCACGTAGCCCCTATAATTGCCGGTATGCCATTTGGCATCGCCAACACCAACAGGATGTTTAAGGGCAATCGCAATGGCCTTTTGTTTCGATGTTCTGCCTTTGGGGAGCATAATCCCTCCAACATTAGCCGCCTCTGTTTCCTCCAGAAGACTCACACATTTTTTTACATACCCTGGAGGATAAACGCAGTGTGCATCCGCTCTCACAATATATTTTCCCTTGGCCTCGGAAATCCCTAAATTAAGCCCACCCGCCTGTCTCTTTTTCTCGTTTTCAATGATTCTTATATTTAAACCTTGATCAATAAAATCCTGAACAATAACCCTCGTCCAATCCGAACTCTTTCCATCAACCACAATCAGCTCGCAGGAGTTGTCAAAATGACCATCTAAAAGGCTCTGGATAGCATTATAGATGTGCTTTTCTTCGTTGTAACAGGGCATGATTATTGAAATGCTTGGAATGCCCTTGTCATCGCGAGGAGCATTGCGACGTGGCGATCTCATTACCCCTTAATCCATAATCCTCTTCTAATCCTCATCACTCTGTAATCAGGGAAGAGAGAGCGCAAATTTTATGGCAGAGTTAATCTCTTCTATCTTCTCATCCCCAAGAATGGTAATTCTTTCAATCAATAATTCCTTTCTTATCGTTACGATCGTATCCAAATTGACGACACATTTCTTAGGCAAACCGTCTTTAGGGCCAAGAGCGGCTTCGACGGGAATCCCTCTTTTGGTCGAAGTCACTTCAGCTACCGTTACGGCATTCCTTATAGAATAAGCTTCATCGCGCGAGAGAAGCACAACGGGCCGGCGGCCTATAGGCAAGGGTAACTCCGCCCACCAAACTTCACCCCTTCGCATTACCATTCCTCTGAAAATGAACTGAGAGAAGCCCTCTCCCAGGCTTCTATTGTTGCAAAGTTCTCTGGGACTCTCTTGTATCCCTCCTCATAAATCTTTATAAGTTTTTTCTTTTCCCTTTCTTCCTTCCAGAGTTTGATGGCTTCACGAACGAATTCACTCCTGCTGAGGCCCGTTTTCTTTCTTATTGCCTCCAATTCATTAAATTCATTACTGGGGATACTCACTGCAAATTTGACCGCTTTAGCCATTTGAATGCCTCCTCTGGTATTACTGTTATCATACCAAAGTATGACTCATTTATATATCGCTGTCAATGACAAATGACAGGGCTTGTTAATATGCTGTGAGTCATAAATATGTCTCTCCTCATTGTAGGCATAATTATTGAAATGCTTGGAGTGTCCATGTCATCGCGCCCCTGTCATCGCGAGCATAGCGTGGCGATCTCATTACCCCCTAATCCATACTCCTTAATCCTTCTTCGTTCTGCTGAATCCTTACCCCTCTAATCCTTAATCCTGTCCTAATCTATAATCCTGTTTCCTCCTCCCAAACACCACAATCTGCACAGTCTTCAATAAAATCCTCATATCTAACAGCAGATTCATATGCGAAATATAGTAAAGGTCATATTCGAGTTTTTCTTTGGCATCTTTGAGAGAGGACGCATAGGGATAGCAAATCTGTGCCCACCCAGTCATTCCCGGCATCGTAAAGTGCCGCAGGGAATAGAATGGAATCTCTTTTTTCAAATCCTCGACAAACTCAGGCCGCTCGGGACGCGGTCCGACCAAACTCATCTCGCCTTTAATGACATTGATGAGCTGTGGCAGTTCATCCACATGGAGTTTTCTCAATATCTTCCCTGCTCCGGTGATTCTGTCATCATCTTGTTCTGCCCACACCGCCCCATTTTTCTCGGCTTTATGGATCATCGACCGGAACTTATACAGCATAAACATGGATTCGTTTTTTCCCAGACGTCTCTGTTTGTAAAAGATGGGTCCATGAGAATTCAATTTGATCATTAAAGCGATCAAGAGCCACAGCGGCAGGCTGATAATGAGAATGAGGAATGAAAACATCATATCGATCAGCCGTTTTACTTTTATGATCAAAATGTTGTTGATCCGTTCAAAGCCCTTCGCATTGATAAACCATTTTTCCTGAACATAATTGATTGGAATTTTTTTCAGTAGAGTTTGATACAAATCCGGCATATCGATGACGAGAATGCCTTTTAGCCTCGCATCTAGAATGATATGGGCTATGTTGCTGTCCTTTTCCTCAATCCCCGCAAGAACAATCTGGTCGATGTTGTGCTCTTGGATGATGTCTTGAAGCTGATCAATAGAACCTAAAACTTCAATGTCTTCCTTTTCCTGGACAGTCCCGATGACCGTTAGATCCTCACTTACAAGTTTTATGGCCTGTGAAATTTCATGAACGGCCTTTCCTTTGCCCACAATAATGACTCTTTTTGGCGTGAAAACATATTTGGATAATTTGTGGCTAAGCATTCTCCAGCCGAAAATCAAACTTAAAATGAAAATATTGGCAATAAAAAGGAGTCCTCTTCCTATGGGAAAGAGATAGAGTCCATACTTTATAAGTGATATGAAGATAGAAGCAGAAAGGACACTTATCAGAATTTTTGCAAATGTATTTAAAGAAACTATTCTTTTTAGTTCATACAATCCAAAAAGATAGAAAATACATAAATATCCTATTGTGATCAGGATTAATAATGTTGTTGGTATTATTTCGTTAAAAGGATCAATGGGCTTAATAAGTGTACGAAGATAATAGGCTCCAACATAGGATAGAGGGATAATGAAGGCATCTCCAACAATGGCTAGAAACCATCTCTTGATATTAGCGCTAACTTTTTTCATGTTGCGAGGAGCCTTACGACGAAGCAATCTCCCTCTGTCATCGCGAGCGAAGCGTGGCAATCCCACATGTCATCGCAAGCGCACCATTGTCATCGCAAACGCGCTATTGTCATTGCGAGCCTTGCGAAGCAATCTCATCAAATGGAGGTTGTTTATAAATTCAGGAATGACAAAAAATCACTAATGGATAAGGAAGTTTTCCTCTTTATTATGATTAATCTTGTTCATAGGTACGATTTCTTTAATACAAGCAATTATCTCTTCTCTGCTGTTTTCACCCTGGCCAAGGTTGATCAGACGCTCAATTTTTTCCATGAACTCTTTCTCGTTTTTCTTCTCTGAGTCCCTCACTCTGAATATTTTTGGATGTCCAGTCGGGTCTGATCCTTCCTCCGCGCTCAAAAGTTCCTCAAAGAGCTTCTCTCCAGCCCTAATCCCAGAATATACAATAGGAATATCCACATCCGGCTCGTGTCCGCTCAACCTGATCATGTCCTTTGCCAAGTCCACGATTTTGACAGGGTTGCTCATGTCCAAGACATAGGCTTCCCCCCCTTCACCAATCGCTGAAGCCTCTAAAACTAGAAGCACTGCTTCTGGGATGGCCATGAAATATCTCTTCATATCAGAATGAGTGACAGTCACAGGCCCCCCCCTTTTGATCTGTTCTTTAAAAAGTTGAAT
>JAUWVG010000160.1 GCA_030617525.1 Candidatus Aminicenantota bacterium
CGGTTGAACCGGGCGGTTAGCTCAGCGGAAGAGTACCGGCCTTACACGCCGAGGGTCACTGGTTCGAATCCAGTACCGCCCACCAACCATTTATAACATGCAATTGACAAAAATCAGGGGCAATGTTATTTTATTGGTAATTCTTAAGACTTTGTTATGAATTTCACATTAGCTTGATATGATGGTAATGCTGTAATGAGATTTAATCCGGCATCTCTTCTGCTCCCGGCTTCCATTCTGGCATCATTGGGTGGTATTGCCGCTTTTCTTTTTCTGTTTCTTCCCGTTTTTAACATGTATTGGCTTATACTTTCTCCTATTATCCTGGCATTTTATCAGACACCTGCAGTACTACTTTTCCGCCTTTATAAAAAGAAAAACCCAAGGAGCAGTATTATCACAAAGAGAAAAGGAGGGGGAAACGCCCCCGACGGGATTTGAACCCGTGTTGCCGCCTTGAAAGGGCGATGTCCTAGACCAAGCTAGACGACAGGGGCGTAAGGGTGGTGAGCCGTGCTGGACTCGAACCAGCGACACCCGGCTTAAAAGGCCGGTGCTCTCCCTCTGAGCTAACGGCCCTCACAAAATAAAAACATACTTATAAAGGAAAAGACAGAAAGAGTCAATATCAGATTAAGGATCAGTCCAGAGGTTCTATCTTAACAAAGATAAATCTTCCCCGCCAACTCTGGTTCATTACCTCATCTTTAAGAGTGTATTTTCTAAGAAAAAACTTATAATCCCTGGTCCCTTCTTCACCGACTATCCGGACTGTAAGCTCTTTAAAGACCACCTCTCCCGTCAGATCTCTGACGTTGAGAAGTTCCTGGACTCCCAGGGAAAACAGTGTAATCACTTCTTCTTTATCAGCCGCGGCCTCAGCATCATTTTTTTCTACCTGGATATTTTTGTGCTTCTCATACTGTTCGTCATACTTGACTTGCGCTGCGCTCACCTTGGTACGAGCTGCTCTTTTCGCGGCCGCCGTCCGGGCTGTTTCTTCCTCAAACTTAGCATTATCCAGTTCATCGCTGGATGAAAGGGTGATGCTAACTGAATCTTCTACCTGTTTTTTGATGTCCAGATATTTCTTATTTAGATCAGGGAGTGTCGCAGGTTGGATCACTTCCTCTGTAACAGAGAGAATCTCATACGATTCCGCCTTGATGGAAATAGGTGCGATGGCCATCGCAGATAATGTGTCCACATCATTGAGAGTACTTGCATGGAAATACCGATCAAGAAGGTTCTTTTCCGGATCCGATGAACAGCTTTGCATAAAGATCATAACAAGAAAAATCCCCATCAGAGAAAGATTTTTTCTGCTCATTGCTCCTCCTTTCTGAATAACTTTATTTATGTTTATTAAATATTACATTTTTCTCAAACATAAAAGCAAGCTTAAAAAGACGCATTTTTAGAAAAATGGAAAAAATCGAGTTGAATCTCTAAACAATTTTGCAAATTTTCAGTGTGTCACTGTTTGATAAGGTCCCTATTTATCAATTTGAAATTGTTTTAGTTATAACTGGACACTAGTAAAAATCCATATATAATAAGCAATATGAAACTACGAGAAATCGCGGAACTTTTGGAGGCCGAAGTCATCTGGGGGGAAGACCTCCTGGATAAAGAGATCAAATTTGCCGGCGGTTCCGATCTTATGAGCGATGTCCTGGCCTTTGGAAAGCCCGGGATTTTGCTTTTGACTGGTTTGTCCAATACTCAATCCGTCCGAACCGCCGATATCATCGAAGCCAAAGCCATTATCTATGTCCGGGGAAAAAAACCCGACAAAGATGGGATTGAGCTCGCCAAAATCAAAAAGATTCCAATGCTTTCGACAAAAAACATGATGTTTAAAACCTGCGGAATCCTGTACAGCCACGGCCTTCTTGGAGTGAGCGACATCTGAGAAAAGCATGGGAAGTTCAGAGAATGAATTTTTAAAGCGCTACGAAATCGAAAGTCACGATTTCAGCCGCGCCGGGAACGTCTCCACACAGATAAAGGAGCTGCTGCAGGAAATCGGGATCGATTCCTCCATCATCAGACGGGCGGCCATCGCCACATACGAAGCCGAGATGAACGTGGTCATGTATGCGGACAAAGCCGAACTTTTTCTGACTGTCAATCCGGAAAGGATCCACATCCGGATTGAAGACAAAGGGCAAGGCATCAAAGACATCGATTTAGCCATGCAGGAGGGTTTTTCTACGGCCACACATGAAATGCGGGAAATGGGATTCGGAGCGGGGATGGGGCTGCCCAACATAAAAAGAAATGCGGATAAATTCAATATCTCTTCCATCCCTGGAAAAGGCACGTCGGTGGATATTATTTTTTGTTTGAACGAGACAAAACAAAAATGAGCCAATACTACCATTCCATCCGGATCGACACGGAAAAGTGCAGCGGCGGAATGAAATGCATGCGCATCTGTCCCACCCAGGCCATTAGAGTCAGGGGTGGAAAAGCGACGATTATCGAAAACAAATGCATTGACTGCGGCGAATGCATTAAAGTCTGCAACAATAAAGCCATCATTCCTCTAACAGATCCCTTCGGTGAACTCGGCAAATTCAAGCACACGGTGGCCATCCCCTCTCCCGCCCTCTACGCCCAGTTTGGGCGAGAAATCCTTCCCGATAGAATTATCGCCGGTCTCAAAACCTTGGGCTTCGACGACGCCATAGATCTCGCTCCAAAATGCGGGGAAGTGAGCTTTGCCATCCAGGAATACGTCCGGGAGTATAAGGGGCCTAAACCTCTTATCTCCATCACCTGCCCCACCGTGGTCCGTTTGATCCAAGTAAAATATCCCGATCTCATAGATTTGATCATCCCCATCGACACGCCGCGAGAAATTGCCGCACGGGAAATCAAAAAGAAAAGATCGAAAGAGCTGGGACTAAAGCCAAAGGATATCGGTACGTTTTACCTGACTCCATGTCCTGCCAAAATGATCTCCATCCGGCAGCCCGCGGAAAAAGGGAAATCCAACCTGGATGGAGCCATCTCCATCGCGGACATCTACGGCCCCCTCTTGACAGCCATGGAGGGAATGGAAAAAGGAAACTATCGACAAGCCCTGGAAAATATCTGCATTCTGGGAATCGGATGGGCTATGGTCGGAGGAATCTCCCGGACGCTGAGGTTGAAAAATTCTCTGGCGGTATCGGGATTATCGGAAATACTGGACGTTTTCGACGACATCGAACGCGGCAAACTGAGAAATATCGATTTCATCGAAGCCTATTCCTGTCCGCAGGGCTGTGTCGGCGGGTCCTTGACCGTTGAGAACCTG
This sequence comes from Candidatus Aminicenantota bacterium, assembly GCA_030617525.1. Classification (GTDB taxonomy): domain Bacteria; phylum Acidobacteriota; class Aminicenantia; order Aminicenantales; family Aminicenantaceae; genus JAUWVG01. The sequence goes on from JAUWVG010000160.1 coordinate 3,308, forward strand.
TACATCTCCTACAACAAGATTGTCCAGCTGATTGAAACTCTCCAGTACGAAAAAATAAAGGCCTGTCCCGATATTAGAGAGGTGAGAAAACTTTACAAACAAAACTATTTCCACATCGAGGGGAAATTCGAGCCTCGACCGCTGATCCCTCTCGATAAAGACCTGACCAAGGCCATCAAAAAAAGAAAGAAAAAAGAAGCGGTCTATGAGCCTTTACCCAAAATTGACTGCGGGGCCTGCGGCTCGCCCACGTGTCTGACTTTCGCCGAGGACGTGGTCACGGGAGAAGCCCATGTCTCAGATTGCATTTTTAACTTCCCTAATAGATTCAGCACTCTCGCCCAAGAAATGCTGGATTTACTCGAAAAATTTGCCTTTATAGATCATACCCACAACAATCCAAAAAAGGAGTAAAAAAGAAAGGAGTCAATAATGAATCTTAATACAATCATAAAAAAACTCCAGCTTAATGTCTTATCGGGTCAAGAAAATTTAAGCATAGATGTATCCAGTGGTTACACCAGCGACCTTCTCAGCGATGTGATCGCCAACAGCAAGGAAAAAAACTTGTGGATCACTCTGCAGATCCACCAGAATATTATCGCCGTGGCCAAGTTGAAGGACCTGGCGGGGATCATCATCGTCAACAACCGCGAGCCCAATGAAGACACGATCGAAAAAGCGAAAGAAGAAAAGGTCCCCCTTCTCTGCACGAGCTTGATGGCTTTTGAGGTGTCGGGCAAGCTGTATACACTGATGAATGAGTGATAAGTTAGGATTATGGAGAGGATTATGGATTATGGAGTAAGGGGTAAGCAAGAAATCTTACGTAATCCATATCTCTTAATCCTTAATCCCTGCATGAGGAATATGGATTAGGGATTAGAGGATTAGGGAGTAAGCAAGAAATCTTACGTAATCCATATCTCTTAATCCTTAATCCCTGCATGAGGAGTAAGAGTCTTTGCTCAAAATATTCAAGGCTGATCTCCACATTCACACTTGTCTGTCTCCCTGTACGGAGCTGGATATGTCTCCCAAGAGAATCCTCACCTCTGCTCTCGATAAAGGCCTGGATATTTTAGGCATCTGTGATCACAATTCCACGGCCAATTCTTCCGCCGTGATGACGGCGGCCAAAACCCTTGATATTCATGTCATCCCCGGTATGGAAGTGGCCTCAGAAGAAGAAGTCCATGTTTTAGCCCTTTTTGACGACATTAAAAACGCACTCAAACTCCAGGAATATGTCCATAAAAACCTGCCCGGGGAAAATGACCCAGAGGCCTTTGGCATGCAGGTTTTCGTCAATGAAAAAGAGGAGGTGCTGGGTTTTGAAGATAAACTGTTGATTGGGGCGACTACCGTTCCCCTTGAAGAAATCATCCGGCAAATACACAACTGGGACGGATTGGCCATCGCCTCCCATATAGACAGAGAAGCTTACAGTATCTTGGGCCAGCTGGGATTCATTCCAGATGGTATAGGATTGGATGCTCTGGAAATATCCCCCCGAGTCAGTTTCGAAGAAGCTTTCCAAAGGTATAAAACTCCCTATCCGATTTGCACTTCATCCGATGCCCACTACCCCGATGACATCGGAAAAAGCTTCACCTCATTTTTACTCGAAGAAGGGACCGTAGCCGAGATGAAAAAAGCCTTTAGGAATGAAGAGGGAAGAAAAGTCTTGAATAAGGATTAGAAGAGAGGATTATGGATTAGGGATTAGAACATGGATTAGGGAGTAGGGATTATGGATTCCTTAATCCTTAATCCTTTAATCCTTAATCCCTGCATGAAGATTAGGGATTAAGCAAGAAATCTTGCGTAATCCATACCCCTTAATCCTTAATCCTTTTTAAGTGGTGAGAAATGGAAGAACTGTCTTTACACATTTTGGACATTGTTGAAAATTCCGTGGCTGCTGATGCGGATAGAATTGAAATCCGGATAACAGAAGACAAAAAGAAGGATTTGCTGTCAGTCGAGGTTTTCGACAACGGCATCGGCATGGACGAGGAAACAGTGAAAAAAGCGCTCAATCCTTTCTACACCACAAAAAAAGTCCGCCGCTTTGGTTTTGGTTTGTCTCTGCTATCGGAAGCCGCCAAAGCCGCCAACGGGAGTTTTTCCATCGAATCAAAAAAAGGGGAAGGCACCAAAATCAGGGCAACTTTTCAGCACAGCCACATCGACCGGCAGCCCATGGGAGATATTGGCCAAACAATTATCATGATAATTTTGGGAAACCCTGAAATTGACCTAATCTATGTACATAAAAAGAATAATCACAAGTACAGTCTAGATACGAGAGAAATAAAAACTCAGCTCGGAGACATCCCCATAAATTCTCCTAAAGTGATAAAAATAATCCGCAAAGATCTAACCTGAATAATTCACGAGTCAATACAGCTCTAAAAAATCATTTTTTTTGTTTTTTTTCTCTTGACATTATTTTGTTAATATATTTTAATTAGAAACTAAATTTTTATATATCCTAATTATATTAATATATTTAAATTGGTAATTATAACTTTAGTTTTCCTACAAAAAACATGATGAATATAGGACGCAACAAACTTACTACAACACTAATTTCTGCCAAAAAAGGACTCTTTCAATAACATGAATTATAAAAACGAAAGTGAATGCTTAAAAGCAGTCGCTCACCCTATGCGTTTGCAAATAATAGAACTACTATTATTAGGACTCCCCATAGAAGGATGTAGTGTTAATGCACTACAAAAAAAATTAGGGATCCCTCAATCTACAATTTCTCAGCACCTCCAGACATTAAGGAACAAAGGTATAATCGATGGGAACAAAAC
>JAUWVG010000249.1 GCA_030617525.1 Candidatus Aminicenantota bacterium
CTGAACGTTTAAAGTATGCTTATATTTGGAGCGATTTATTGGATCTGGGTGTTGTTGTTGCAACCGGGACAGATTTTTCTGTATCTCCATACAACCCATTTTACACCTTGCACGCTGCGGTAACCAGACAGGACCGGAATAATAATCCTTCGGGTGGTTGGATTCCAGAACAGGCCCTGACAAGAGAAGAGGCTTTGCGGGCTGCAACCATGGGTGGTGCCTACGTTATGTTTGCGGAAGACATCTTGGGATCTATCGAGGTAGAGAAGCTTGCGGATTTTGTGGTCATTCCTGTTGATTACATGATCATCCCGGCTGAGGATATCTGGAAGATAGAACCAGAAATGACAGTTATCGGGGGTGAGATAGTCTACACAAGGCCGGTGAAAGCGCAAAAATGACCTGTCCCCTGTATTCTATGGCTTTTTAGCGACAACTGCGAATTCTGTATTTTCAGGGTTGTATGGTGAACCAGCAACATCCGAATAAAGTTGGTCAACGGCAAAGCCGCACTCCGTAAGTTCACTCTCTAACGTTTCAGGGTTGAAATACTGCAGCCAGTTATAGACGGTTCGTGTACGTGTTGCCTCCACAATCGTATATTTATCGAGAATTACTTTTTCTTCCTCATATTTAAACGTATTTAAAAAGCCGTAGTACTTATTCGGAGACCAGAAACCATCAAGGAGATTGACTTCGTATTTAGCTGTCTCTTCGCGTTGCTCAAAGGCTGCTATCGAATAGACATCCAGGAGAATTGAACCACCAGATTCCAAAAGATTATAGAACTTACTCAGTATATGCCTTCTTTGTTCCGGACTGAGAGCACAAAAATCACACATGATCATCAGGATGAGCAGGAACCGATCGTCGCTCTCATAATCAAGGTAGTTCAAATTGACATATTTTATAGACAGTCCTTCTGAAGAGGCCGCTTCCTGTGCATGTTGAATGGAACGTGTTGAAAAATCTATTCCAGTCACATCTGCTTGTCTTCGGGCCAATCGTTTGGTATACAGCCCGGGGCCGCAGCCAAAATCAGCAATCTTGGTCCCCTCGCCGATGTTGAAATGGGAGGCTATCCACTCGACTGATCGGTCAATAAATTCTGTTTTACGGGATGCAACATCAATTTCCTCATTCAAGTGGAAAGAAAGCATTTTCTTTGACACAAAATCATCCGTCCAAAGTTCACTGGCTGTATAGAATTCAAACGGTTTAGGACGAGTATTTATTTTGTCAAGTTCCTCAAACATTTTTCCTCCAGTCACCTGATGTTATCAAATCCATTTGCATAAAACCATTGCATCGAATCTTAAAATATGCAGAACGAGAAAAAAGAACGATCTCAACGTCTTAATATTTGTTTGGTCGCTTATAGATTCAAAAAAGATTAGCCGAGAAGAATCAAAACCTGTCAGTGATCTTGTCAGAGAATCACTAAAAAGGTACATCGCTATCCGGAAATTTCGAGGGATTAGGAACAAAATACTTCCTTTTGCAGAATCACAGGGCATTCTAACCGACGAGGATGTTTTTAAGTTGATTTCATGAAGGTCATTCTCGATACAAATGTCATCATCTCTTCATTCGCTACACGCGGCCTTTGTCACTCTGTTTTTGAAATTTGTCTAGATCGATTTGAAATTATTATTAGTTCAACTCTTATCAAAGAACTTCGAAATGCTCTGAAAAGAAAGCTTAAACTTCCTGAGTTATTCATTGCAGAAACTCTCGATTATTTATCTGAAAATGCAACTTCAATAAAAGTCATTAAATTGATTTCAGGTGTTTTTAGAGATCCTGAGGACAATCATATAATTGCTTTAGCTGATTCAGCCGGAGCGAATTATATAATTACAGGCGATGAAGATTTATTGATTCTGAAAAAATATGGTTCTACTCAGATCGTAACACCTAGGCAATTCTGGCAATTGTCTAAAAAGTAATCCTAGTTTATTTCTCTTGAACTAACGCAATCATTTCATGATTATGTACCTTACCATAACAGGGAATTCATCTACTTCAACAATATAGAGGCGGCCATTTCATTAATTCAGAAAAGGAATCTGAACTACTTATCTTCTTTCACACGAGTAAGGAGAGTATTGATTTGGCGAGCCAGAGGACTAGCCCCGTTGTCGAGATTCGACATGACAGCTATGACATAGCCTTTGTCTAAAAAAATATCTAGATTTGAGTTTATCCCGGAAAAACCTCCGCTGTGACCAACAACTTTTCCATTGGGACCTTCTTGAATGCCAAAACCATAGCCATAAGCGGCATTGTAATGATCTGTCCACATTTTTTTAAGAGAAGCTTCGGAAACAAATTTTCCAGAGAGCAGAGCCAAAACAAAACGGTGCAGATCTCCAACAGTAGAAAATCCACCTCCTGCCGGTCCTCCTTTAATCACGTGCTTGTAGTAGTTGTTTTGCCAGCCCCACTCGCTGCCTTTGTCAGGGCTGTAGCCGATGGCAAGATTTTCCACTGGATAGTCCATCTCATAACAGTCTGTGTCTTTCATTCCTGCCGGTTCATAGATCACTTTGCGAATGGTGTCGAAATAATCCTCTCCTGTAACGTTCTCGATCACAACGCCCAATAGGAACATCCCTGTATTGCTGTATTGGAAACGCTTTCCAGGCTCAAAAGCCAGTTTTTCTGTCTTTATAAGCGGCTTGTAATCATCCAGTTTCCGGAAAAGTTGTCTCGAGCTTCTCGCATATAACTCGTTGAAATAGCTCCCCAGACCTGAAGAATGAGTCAGCAGGTTATGGATCGTGATTTTTGCAGTTATATTTTTAGGAAGCCAGGTTTCATCCACAAATTTATCAATCGTGTCCTCTAACGCAAGCTTTCCTTTCTCCACCAAATTCATGATAGTCAGAGACGTGAACATCTTGTTCATAGAGCCGAGATTAAATTTGGTGTCGATATTAATTGGTACATGGTAGCGTTTACTGGCTTCACCGGCCGCAAAAGAAAAAATGACATTACTACCTTTTGCAACAAGCAAGGTTCCGGAAAAAACTTCGTTTTCACTCAACCGAAGCATTATTTTTTTGGTTTCCTGCAAAAAATCCTTTTCTGTTAGAGGATTTTCTTTCACGTTTGAAGGTGTACGGGCATCATTGAATGAAATTCCGGTTATGAGAAAATCTTTATCTTCATCAAACTGCAGTGTGAAAGCACGCCAGGATTTAAAATTCTTGTCTTTGACAATGACAATTGTTTCTCCCTTACGCGGAGGGTCATAAGTTCGGATGCTGTGAAATTCTAATCCTCCAGTCTGTCGGAGGAAGTCAGAAAAAACATTGAGGTGTTGTTCCTGAGGGATATTTTTGAATCTTCCAGTGCATTCTTCTTGAATAAAAAGCTTGATACGATCCTCTTCTCCTGAGTTAAATGTATCGATAAGCGATCGTATCCTTTCTCCAATTTTGCCCTCAGGCATAACAGATTTGTCTAAATAGCTTTTCTCACCTGACTGCTGTGCAAACACAAAGTATGAAACAAAAACACAAATTAAAACGGAAGTTAAACCTCTTTTGAACATTGCGGCCTCCTCAATTCTTGTTAATAACTTACATTCTCTATTTTAGTCAGCAATAAACATACCAATAAGTTCTCTTGATGTTGTTCAACGTTTTTTCAACATTATATGTCCATTTTCGAACAACTCATGTACGCATCTGAACAGAAATAAGCACTCCCTCATATCTGTAAATATGTACCAAATATCAAATATGGGATTGGGCATGGCTATCCAGCTCATACTAAATGAAAGAAGCTAAATATAAGCAAAAAGTAAGCTCTAAGAGCCTCATATAACCCCATTAAATCGGGCTTCTAAGGCCAAAAAGATGCCTCTTCCCTACTCTGTTTTTAATAATTTGCGCAAATGAATACGTAAGTCTAGAAGTCGTTATTGAGAATTTTTCTAGTCTCAATTCGTCAATAGTTTAGAAGGGGATTTTATTAAGAGCATAAACAAGGCTGCATAAAAAAGATGTGGTAAATAACTTTTCCCGCAGTTTTAATAAAAAAAGGAGGGCAATTTAAATGGAAAAAATACTTACTGAGTCCCATGTAAATATTCCGGTCATCATTGATGACGTTAAGGACGAGGAGGATTTCAAGATGAGCCGCTGCACCTACTTTTCTGTATCATCCACACTGCTTTCCTCCGATCAGTCATTCGATCTTCTCGAAGAGCAGATCCCTTATTTGATGGTCGGAGTAACAGGCGTAATATCCCAGCCTTCCGAAAAATCACTACTTTTTGATGATCCTCAAAAAATTACTGACTTCTTTGATGCTGTCGAGAAAAAACCCGATTTCTACGTGGATATCAACGACATCTGGCTGCCCAATTTTGTTTTTAGTGAGACGATGTCTGAGAGAGGAAATGTCTTCAGGATCAGCCTGGATCTTTTCAAGATTGCATTCCAGTTTCAGAACGAGCAGATCACAGAAAAGGAGTTTCTGGATTTCTGTAAAAAAATGAACTTGCAAGCCAATTTTTCCTCAGGAGAAACTAAAGCATTTTCCATATGGGGAAAGCTGCAGATCGAAGGTGCGAAAATGCATTATCATACAAATAAAGAACTCTGGTTGAAACACGTAGACGATGTCAAGCTGAAATCCTTCGAAGAACTATAAGGAGGAATAAAATGAGCCGTTTGACTGTAACATTGATAGATGTCGGATGGGGAGATTCCATTTTGATCGAGTCAGTGGATAGTCATGGAATCAAACAATTTGCTCT
>JAUWVG010000362.1 GCA_030617525.1 Candidatus Aminicenantota bacterium
TTGCGGGGATCTCCCTTTTTAGCCGGGACGGTTACGATTTCGCCCCGGAATTCAAAAACTGCTCTTGCACCGGAGGGTGAAATCGAAGCATTTCTGACATAGCGGGCTCCACTGACATAGCGGGCTCGCAATTCCAGCAGATCGGCGGCGACTCCAATTTTTAATCTTTCACTTTGTCCGTTTTCCGGATTGAACAGATGAAGATGTGCCGCCTGCTCATATATGATTTTTCCATTCCCCAGAGATGAATCGAGGATCGGGAAATCAGTGTGCTGCGTGAGCTGTTTGATGTCTTTTGTTCCGGTGTCATAAGAAAACAGATTGAATTCGCCGCTGCGGTCCGACCTGAAATAGATTTTGCTCCCGATCCACATGGGATCGGTGTCGTTGCAGCGACCTTCGGGCTGAGGGATTATTTCTACGGAGTGATCCGCGTTTGTATAGAGCCAAATCGTTGAGACCGTCCCCCCGCGGTAGTTTTTCCACTGACCGAAACGTTCTCCGAGCGGCGTATAGGCCATCCTTTTTCCGTCGGGTGAATATGTGGCCTTGAAGGCATTGGGGATTTTCAGTTTCTGAGGGAATCCTCCTTCTAGGCTGATTGTGAACAGCTGAGAATAGCGGTTGGTAAAGACTGACCGTGAAGATCGAAAGAGTACGGATGATCCGTCAGGAGTGAAATCACAGACATTATCGGAAGATGGATGATAGGTCAACCGAACGGGGATTCCTCCTTCGACCGGGACGATATAGACATCTGTATTCCCGTCATATTGGGCATTAAAGGTGATGAGTTTTCCGTCGGGTGAGAATATAGGATTGCTTTCAATGCCTTCGTCCGAGGTGAGCCGGTGGACGTTGCTGCTGTCACGGTTTGAAATCCAGAGATCTCCGGCGTAAACAAATGCGATGTGGTCCTTGCTGACAGCCGGCTGACTCAACAGCTTGGTATCATTAATATTAATTCCTTCTGCCCATACAGATTGGAAGACACACAGCAATAAAACCGTAAAAAATATAACGAGATGTTTTTTCATGATCCTCTCCTTAATAAACTTTGCGATATTTTTTAATTCCAGCTTATAAGTATACTGAAACAAGCCCCTGAAAAGCAAAAACATTCCTGTAATTAATTGGGGACAGGCCCCATTTTTTCATCGAAAAAATGGGGCCTGTCCCCAATTAATTATTTACAGGAGCTGCTCTTTCTGTCAGGTTTTTCAGGGAAGTATCCGGCTCGTGGTACTGCCCGAAAAAACGAACCAGGCTGGTGTAGGTAAAAAAGCTGTTCAACAGTTTAATTCTCATCAGTTGAAAATACAAAAAATAAGCTGTGATAAACGCCGGATAATAGAAGACGGCATTAAAAAGCTCGATTGTCCACCAGTTCCTAAATGACTGCAGCCAGGGAAGAACACCTGTGATCAAAGTAAAAAGTCCTCCACCGAAAGCCACCAGAACTCCTATATACCATAAAAGTGCGCCCCAGGAATGGCCCGCGACGACAGCGCGTTGGGAACAAAAATTGAAACACCTTAGGCAGGCCTCACAGTTGTATCTCCAGTAAGGCCGTTTGGTTTTCCGGTTTTTTACGCTCTTCATGATTACGGCGCCGACCGGACAACTTTTAGCACAGGTGCCGCAGCCGGTGCAGTTGTTGTTGGCAAAAAGGATCTTTCCCATAAAAAACTTACCAATTATCAGGTAGAGTATCGGGAACAATGGGATGAAATACAGAAGAGGGATCGACCAGATTAGTTCATAGAGATTGTTACGTGTCAGCCAGAGAGAGTTCTTCCGGAAAAAAAGTTCAAAATACCGTTCGGATTTGCGCTTGGCCCTGGCTACGACTCGGCTGGCGTGTTTCGGTGTCAGCGTGGGATGAATGAAGGTCATATTCACGGGCATGTCAAAGCCGACGGCACCTTTAGTACGGAAACCTTTGAACAGAAGAATCAAAGACGGGAGAAAGGACGCTAGGCCTGCTGCTCCAGGAAGAAGAAGAGGCCCTATGTAAAGACTGCCCCGCGTGGGGATACAGAAAAAATGGGTTTTCTTTTTCCTCGGCATTCGGAAGAGAAATTTTATAACTGACCAGGGGGGCAATAATCCATGAGTTGGAAAAGCCAGTGCAACCAGCTGCTTTGCAGAGGCGGAAATTTCTTTCGTCGGTTGGGCAATGTTAACCGGGATGAGCTCGGAAATAATGTTCTTGGCGAGACAAGTCTCATAAAACCATTTGGCCACCCGGTAAGAATTTCCAGTTCCACTGGAGAAATAGATCGTGGCCCGTTGATAAGTTCTCTGCTTTTTTTTCACTAACACGCAAAAACGAAACTATCACTCACTAATCTGCATGTCAATTAGAGTCTAAATGAATTCCCCCAAGTGGTTGTTGATTGACGCTTTTTTCAAATCGTGATATAACCTGGATAATTCACGAGTCGAGCTTGCCGTAGATGGCAGGAATTACGTGAAATATCGACATTTATTATGAATTATTCAGCTTAGCTTAGAGTTGATAAATCGATTAAGACTTATCCCTTCTTCAGCTGCCCGAATAGCAAGCTCCCGGTGCACTTCCGGAGGAATCCTGACAACAAATTTTCCACTGAATGAACGAAGGGAGAGTGGTTGTGGAGGAGACTCGCCATTTTTTTTCATATCCTTTAATACTTCCATTACAACAGCTCTAATTCCTTTTAAAGCGGCTTCTGGTGTTTCGGCAAGCCAGCTCAAACTCGGAAATTCAGTACATAAACCAACATATTCTTTATCATCCTCGCTCCAGGTTATCCTGTATGTGTAGCAATCATATCTTTTTGTCATGGATTCTCTCCAATTTTTCAATCGCTGAAAGCACCTGTTTCACCTGATAAACTTTCACCCTCCCTTTGCAGTTTTGAATATTGATTCGCGGATCTCCAATCCAGGGAGTTCTGTAGATTCTATGGCTGCTTCCACTTTGACGAGGTGATCCAAAGTAGTGGTCACATAATTGACAGAGTTCATTGAATCGAACATTTTTTGGGTTGTTCTTAATCCTTTTCAGGATTTCTTTATTATTCTTCATCTAAATGATATCATTATTGATACTATTGTCAAGTGCTCTGGTTGAAAGAATCGCTCCATAACAAGAGACGAATTTATATCATTTCTTTCTCATAAAAATTGACGCTTTTTTCAAATCGTGATATTACCTGGGGGCTGTGACATAAAGGAGGTTTTCAATGTCATTATTTATGAAGAAGAAGTCTGTATTTTTAGGACTATTTGTGTTTATTTTTACGGTAGTGTTTTCAGGTTTGATCTTTTCCCAAACAACCGAAGAGAAGCTCATCCAAGACCTGCGCTGGCGTAACATCGGCCCGGCCAACATGAGCGGCCGCATCTCCGATATCGAGGCCCTAGACGATGATTTTACTAAAGTGATTGTGGCCTCGGCTTCCGGAGGGGTGTGGAAATCCGTCAATGCGGGAAACACTTTTGAGCCGATCTTTGACAGTTATGGAGCCGCATCGATCGGGGATATCGCCATTTTCCAGAAAAACCCGGATATCATTTGGGTGGGGACAGGAGAAGAGTGCTGCCGTAACAGTATTGCCTGGGGAGACGGCATCTATAAATCCACAGACGGTGGAAAGACATTTGCGAATATGGGGTTGAAGGACACCTATTCCATCGGGACCGTTCTCACCCATCCCGACGATCCCGATACCGTCTATGCCGCAGCCGCAGGCTTGCAATGGGGATTTATCGGCGAGCGCGGGATGTTTAAAACCGTGGACGGAGGGCAAACCTGGACAAA
>JAUWVG010000116.1 GCA_030617525.1 Candidatus Aminicenantota bacterium
ATATTCAGGTGATTATGATCACAGGACACGGCTCAGTCGAGGCAGCCGTCAAGGCCACTAAACTGGGAGCCTTTGATTTCCTTGAAAAACCTCTCTCTCTGGAAAAAGTCATTGTCACGGTTAAAAACGCCCTCAAACACCGCCAACTTGAAGAAGAAAACATTCAATTAAAAGAAAGGATGCGGGCGAAGTACCATCTCGTTGGAAAGAGTTCGGCCATACAAAAGTTGAGAAGGGAGATCACGGTTTCGGCCCCATCAAACGGGCGAATACTGATCTACGGAGAAAACGGCACCGGAAAGGAACTTATCGCCCGGCTTATCCATCAGCAGAGCCTGAGGAAACACAAACGCTTCATCCGCATAAATTCCGCCGCCATTCCTGAGGATCTGCTCGAAAACGATCTGTTTGGGTATGTCAAAGGAACTTTTCCCGACGGTGAAATTGAAAAAAAAGGGAAATTATTCCTCGCAGATGGCGGCACTCTTTTTTTTGACGAAATCGGAGATTTGAGTCTGAAAATCCAGGACAAGCTGCTCAAGTCAATCAAAGACAATAAGTTTGATCCTCTAGGATCCACCCATTCTGTCTCCACAGATGTGAGAGTAATATCGGCTACGAACAGAGATCTGAAAGCCCTTGTTGCCAGCGGAAAATTCCGCGAAGACCTGTTCTTCAAACTCAATGTCATCCCTCTCATAATCCCTCCTCTGCGGGAAAGACAGGAAGATATTCCTCTCCTGATCAACCACTTCTTAAAGTATTTTGCCATCGAATACGCTAAAAAACCAAAAACAATGACTCCGAAAGCCATGGAAACTTTCACAAATTATTCCTGGCCTGGCAACGTCAGCGAACTGATCAACGTAATTGAAAGGTTTGTCATCATGATCCAGGACGACCAGATCAAAGCCTCTCACCTTCCACTGCTCGTTGAACTCAGAGAAACCCAACTCGCCAATGGGAATGAAGAACATCAATCACTCCGAAATGCTGAGGAGCAGTTTGAAAGAGACTACATAAAAAAAGCCCTTGTCCGGCACAATTGGGACGTAGCTCAAACCGCCTTATCTCTTCAGATAGAGAAGGACCAACTTCATGAAAAAATTAAAAATTTGGGTATTTCATTTCTAGGTTGATGGACAATCCAATTTTATCCTTTTTAACCAGCGTCCGGGATTTCATTTGGGGACCCCCTCTTATTATCCTTCTGGTTGGCACAGGAATTTTCCTGACCTTTCAATTACGTGGGCTGCAGATAAGGGGCCTTTTTTATTCCCTTAAACTTGCCTTTTTCCAAAGAAAAAAAGATGACAAAGAAGATGGAGACATCTCCCACTTTCAAGCTCTTATGACAGCACTTGCTGCAACTGTCGGGACAGGAAACATCGCCGGAGTAGCCACAGCCATCGTTGCGGGTGGACCGGGGGCACTGTTTTGGATGTGGATCACAGGAATCTTTGGAATGGCCACAAAATACGCTGAAGCCGTTCTCGCCATCAAGTACAGAGAAAAAGATGAGGCAGGAATGATGAGCGGCGGCCCGATGTATTACATCTCGAAAGGTTTGGGATGGAAATGGCTGGGAACTCTGTTTGCTATTTTTGCCGCTATCGCGGCATTTGGTATCGGCAATATGGTCCAGTCCAATTCTGTGGCCGAGTCATTAAATGCTTCTTTAGGCATTCCCCACTGGGCAACAGGAATTATCCTGGCTGCATTTACAGCCATGGTTATACTCGGCGGAATCAAAAGTATCGGCAAAGTCACACAGGTCCTGGTTCCCTTCATGATTTTGATCTATTTCACCGGGGCTTTGATTATCCTCCTCCTCAATGTTTCCGCTCTCCCAAAAATCTTTGCCCTCATCTTCAAGTCCGCCTTCACTCCATCGGCTGCCATGGGTGGATTTCTCGGGGCAGCCGTCATGCAGACCATACGAGAGGGTGTCTCCAGAGGAATTTTTTCCAATGAATCGGGTCTGGGATCTGCTCCCATCGCCGCTGCAGCAGCCAGGACTCCGGATCCGGTCAAACAGGCTCTTGTCTCTATGACCCAGACTTTCATCGACACGATTATTGTCTGTACTATGACGGGATTGGTGCTTCTCTCAAGCGGTCTTTGGACCTCGGGGCCTACTGGTGCCGAATTGACCACCCTGGCTTTTAACAAATCTCTTCCGGGAGGAATTGGACAGATCATTGTCTCCCTGGGCCTTGTATTTTTTGCCTACTCTACAATTTTGGGATGGAGCTATTACGGAGAAAAATCCATCGAGTATCTTTTTACCGAAAAAGCTGTAAAGCCATACCGCATAATTTTTGTCATTTTTGTGGCTGTGGGGGCCGTTCTGAAACTGGAGATCGTATGGATGTTAGCGGATATCATGAATGGACTTATGGCCCTTCCCAACCTCATAGGCCTCCTAGGATTGAGCGCAATCATAGTCTCAGAGACAAACAAATACTACTACAACCGAAAAAAATAAGACGCCAAGACCTTTCTCCTGAGCCCTGATTCTTCAGTGTATGTCTGAGCACGAGAAGAATTCATAATATTGGTACGCATCTTTTTGGCAATTCTCTATGTAATGTTAAGAACAAGTACGCGGAGTTGCGAAAGTGCCGAGAGGAACTACGAGGGAATGGCGTCAAAAATCCGAGTGGAGCGCTTCCACCTTTTCAGATTTCATCTGACGTGATTTCTAATCGACTTGCTAGATTTCCTCTTTCTTGAAATCACAGAAGTGAGGATGTTTACCCTGAAATTTTTCAATTTACAGCCACTATATTTTATGATATCTTGGGTGGTCTAACGAGGATAAAATGCAGGTCACATCGCTTCGAATCGCTGTCAGTTCTGCGCGGAAATTTATAAACACAGGCTCCCTTTCGCGTCTATGGAATCTTGTTAACAAATTGCACGCTGCAGATATCGCCTCTCTGACTGAACATCTCACATTCCGGGAAAGGATGATCCTGTTTAATACTCTCTATGAAAACGATAAAGAAACAGCTGTCGATGTCATCAGAGAGATTGACCCTGAAGATACAGCTCAGATTCTCAAGGCATGTCCCATCGATCAAATCACCGAGCTCTTTCATCTGTCCGCCCCCGACGATGTTGCGGCTATTATGCCTCTCCTTCCCGAAGATCTTAAAGAAGCTGTCTTAGAGGCCATGGAGGATAAGCCCTCGGAAGATCTTCTCGAACTCCTTGAGTACGAAGAAGAGACAGCGGGACGGATCATGTCCCCCAATTTCTATGCCTTGAATCAAAACACAAAAGTCTCTGACACCATAACAGCCATGCAGCTTGGAGGGGATGTTGAATCCGCATTTTACCTGTATGTTATCGATGACCTTGGTCATCTTGTCGGCGTTGTCTCAATCCGGCAGGTCCTGTTTAGACGGCCTGATACTCCTCTAAAAAACTTCATGAACACCGATCTCATCAGTGTTTCCACCGATACTGATCAGGAAATTGTAGCCAGAAATGTCGCAGATTATAATCTCGTCGCCATCCCTGTTGTCGATGCTGAAAATATTCTCGTCGGAGTGGTCACGGTCGATGATATCATCGATGTTATCGACAAAGAAGCCACCGAGGACATGTACAAGATGGTTTCTCTGGACAGCACCGACCGGATTCAGGACAGTCCACTGTCATCTGTAAAGAAAAGACTCCCTTTCCTTTTGTTCAGCCTCTTAACAGCCTCCATTGCTCCTGCGATCGTGCACGGCTTTACCGGAACCATCGAGAAAGTTGTCCAGCTGGCGGTGTTTATCCCTTTGGTGATGGCGCTGGGAGGTATTGCCGGAAATCAGACAATCGCCATTATTGTCAGAGAGATCGCCATCGGTCAAACAGATTGGCTTTCAAC
Organism: Candidatus Aminicenantota bacterium; assembly: GCA_030617525.1. Taxonomy (GTDB): domain Bacteria; phylum Acidobacteriota; class Aminicenantia; order Aminicenantales; family Aminicenantaceae; genus JAUWVG01. The sequence goes on from JAUWVG010000116.1 coordinate 3,884, forward strand.
CCGCAAGGCACTCCTGAAAGAAATTATCGTCGGTTTAGTTAATGGATTGGTTATCGGTTCTATTACAGGGATCTTATCGTTCCTTCTCTTTAACAACTTTTTTCACGGGATAATCATCGGCGTGGCAATCATCATCAATCTTTTTATTGCAGCGTTTATGGGAACCCTTATCCCTCTTATTCTGAAGCTCATCAAACTTGATCCTGCTTTAGGATCGGTCAATCTGCTGACTATGTGCACGGACAGCATAGGCGTTTTGACTTATTTAGGGCTCGGAACTTTGTTCCTCAGCAAATTCTAATCAACTCCAATGCCTCTTGAACAATCCGAGGGATTCATTCTCCGAACCCATAACATCGGAGAGCAAGACAAAATTGTCATTCTTTTCTCAAGAGATAAGGGGCTTTTTAAGGGCGTGGCCAAGGGTGCGAGAAAATTCGGCAACCGCTTCGGAAGCAGTCTCGAACCTCTCTCACATGTGCGGATATTCTATTATGAAAAAGAGGGCAGAGAGCTCGTCACCATCAACAACAGCGATCTTCTCGAATCTTTCTTCGATATACAAAAAGATTTAAAAACAACCTACACCCTATCCTACTTTGCCGAACTCATCGAAGCCTTCTTTCCGGCAAGGTCTAAAGACGACGTCCTCTTCCGGCTTCTCCAGTCCACACTTTTGTCTCTCCAAAGCGGGGCTGATTTGGATTTTACTTCTCTCTACTTCGAGGTCTGGTTTTTAAAAATCAGCGGCATTCTTCCTGATTTCAAACGCTGCAAAAAGTGCAGGAAAGTATTCGACGAGATACACTGGCTCCCATATAAAAAAGACGGCATCCTGTGCAGCCGCTGCGCCGCAGAAAAAGAAATAGAAGTTCCAGCGGATTTTAATACTTTTTTGAACTGGATCAAAAAAAATCCGCCGCCTAAAGATTCCTCAGTACCCTTTTCTCCGGAACTTCTCAAATCCATTCGCAAAATCCTCCGTTCTATAGTTGTTTTTCATATGGAAAGAGTGCCCAAAAGCCTGCGGTTTATAGAATAAGAAAGGATTCAAGGGTTCAAGGGTTCAAGGGTTCAAGGGTTCAAATAAGAATGGTCCCTCATTATTTATTGTCAAATACGCCGGTGTTCCTTCACTTCCCTCATCGTTTACCGCAACCAAGGCATAAAAATAGGCCCGGTTCATTTCCACCCGCCTATGCAGGTAAGTAAAAACTAAAGCATCCATGTCAGCCAGTTTATTCCAGCTTGATCCGAATATCTCATAGAGACGGTATTGAGAAATATCTGTATTATTTGGATGAGCCTGCCAATTCAATACGATGATGGTTTCCCGCTGAGACAACGAACGGTTTTCCACCCTCTGGCCTTCAAACTGAAGAGGGGCATAGATGAGCGCTCCAAAATTTGCTTTTATTGTTTTGCCGGAATTCATCTGAAGAAAAAGAGGATTGCTTGTCTCCTGTCCGGATGGAACACTCCCTGTCCACCGGGAAAATTTAAAATCGGCATTCGGGATGGCAAGAATTGTGACTTCATCGTTTTCTTCGTGATTGTATAGTCCTGGAGCAGGGGCGGTCGTTCCCCCCTCTCCAGCCAGTAGATTGAGAACCATCCTCTGCTCTGCCGAAAGAGCCTTAAAGGCGCTGATGCGGCTTCCAGTGACAATTTTACCCTCCGCAGAGGGAATTTTATCTCCGTTGTTGAGGATAAGGTTTTTGATATCCAGCCAATTGAGATTGGGATTGTAGGATTTGAGCAAGGCAGCCAAACCGGCCACATGTGGAGTCGCCATAGATGATCCGCTCTCTCTTTTATACCCATTGTTCAGCACTGTGCTCAAAATATCATCTCCCGGTGCAGCTACATCCACTGTCGTGAGACCATAATCCGACCAGGAGACCAACCGATCAAATCGGTCGGATATCCCTACAGCAATGATATTTTCAGAATTGTTGGAAGAGGGATAGTGGGGTTTGGTATCGTTGTTTTCTCCGTTATTTCCGACTGCAAACATAAAAAGGACACCAGAATTTCTGGCCGCATCAATGGCCTCTTTTTCGGATCGTGCAAAAGAATACTCTCCGAAACTGCCGTTTACAATTTTGACACCTTGATTCACCGCATACTGAATGCATTCGATCTCATCCGAGATCGATCCTCCTCCGTCTTTGGATAAAAACCGCAGCGCCATGATTTTGCAGTTCCAGCAAACCCCTGTGACACCGATGCCGTTATTCCCAACAGCCGCGATGGATCCTGAAGCATGTGTCCCATGTCCGTCATCATCCATGGGATCACCGCTATTATTTATCGCATCTATTCCGTGATAATCATCGACATATCCGTTGCCGTCATCATCGATCCCATTCCCGAGGATTTCTCCAGGATTTCTCCACATGTTGGCTCTGAGGTCCTCATGGTTATAATCGACGCCTGAATCAATCACAGCCACCACAACATCGGGACTGCCTGTCGTTAAATCCCAGGCTTCTGGGGCGTCAATATCGGCATCTGCTTTTCCATTGTTCTGGCCTGTGTTGTGGAGACCCCACAGGTCTGAAAACCTTGTGTCATTGGGGAGAGTTGTTTTAGCATATCTGTAATAATCCGGTTCGGCATATTCCACAAAAGGATTCTTTTTGAGTTCAACAAGAGTTTTCTCCTTATCCCCAAACGTGTGATAGACAAGGACATCGATAAGAGTGAATTTTTGGATTTCTTTAATTTCAAAGATGGATTCAACAGAAGCTTTAATTGATTCCTGTGTGCGGATATCACCCATTTTTTTATATTTTACGAGAATTTTATCCGGAGCCGAGAGTGGCCGATTTTCGGCAGACAAGGCCTGAGGGACAGGGCGGCGTATTCTCTGAGACTTACCTGAAAGTAACAATCCAACTAGAAGAATTCCCACACAGATAACCACAGAATAAGCAAAGGGCTTTCGAAACATCTGTGTTTAATCCTATTTAATCGAAATCAACGATTTTTCTCAAACAGCAAGCAATCAGCTTATAGCAAAAAACTTTATGTGTAAATAATTTCGGTCATCTCCTGATTATTTGATGCAGATTATATAAAGGATTCGAGGGGTCAAGGGGTCGAGTGACTTGTTTAAGAATTCTAAAGAATTGAAAATTTGGAAGAAAATTGCTGAAAAATTTATTGAATCTTAAAAAAAAGCACTTGAATCCTTGAACCCTAGAATCCTCGAATCCT
>JAUWVG010000113.1 GCA_030617525.1 Candidatus Aminicenantota bacterium
GGCCGACACAGTCGGCTTCCCTCGATGAGCAACTCGGTAAGGCTAAATCCTCGGATGTCGCTTTTTCCATCCTCTTCAGATTTCACTTTGTGTGATATCTCCATCATCTTCCCAGAACTCGTTCTTTGAATCGCGGAATTGGAGATAAGACTGAGAATCCTAGTCACTTTTTTTCATGATTTTTTCTATTTCAGCAATCGTCTTTGGGGCTTTGACGGAAAGATTTTCATATCCATCCTCGGTGACCAGAACATCATCTTCAATTCTCACGCCAATATTATTGTATCGTTGTACAACAGGTCGAACCGCTTTTATGAACTCTTTGACTTGTTCTTCGGGAACGGACGAGCCCATAATCTCCTGAAGATTGTCTATCGTTTCCATCCGTATATAAAGGCCCGGTTCAACCGTAAATACCATTCCAGGTTCAAGAACCCGGCTCGAATCTCTCCGGCGCTTATAATCACCCACATCATGGACATCCAGTCCAATCCAATGATTGATCGTGTACATAAGCCAGGCACGCATCTGCCAACGACTCTCTTTATCCGTGATCAAACCTAATCTCAAAAGGCCGTCTGCAATAATGGACACAGCCAGGTTATGAACGTCATTAATCTCTATTCCGGGAGCGATAATACTCAAAGCCTTTTCCTGTGCTTCAAGAACAATATTATAGATATCTTTCTGTTCTTTTGAGAATTGTCCGTTGATAGGGATAGTGCGTGTCACATCGGCCGTGTATCGTCCCACTTCCGCGCCGATATCCATAACGACTAAATCTCCATCAACTGTTTGGCGGTTATTGATCTCGTGATGAAGGACCGTCGAATTTGGGCCAGAACCGACAATGGACGGAAAGCCTGGTCCGGTAGCCCCTTGTTTGCGAAACACATATTCAATAACAGCTTCGATTTCTGCTTCATTCATGCCAGGTTGAGCGGCTTTCATTGCTTCAATATGGGCTTGGGAAGTGATATCCACGGCTTTTTTGATGAGCGTAATCTCTGCAGCACTCTTAATCAACCGCATTTCATAAATTTCCTCTGTCAGATCAACAATCTGTTTGGGGTAATTATTCCACGGCCGACTTGCCATTTGGAGAAGTGAGGCCGCCAATTCCGTATTTAAATAGCTGCAGTATATCCGCTTTTTCCCTCTCAGAGATTGTGCGAGAATTCTTTCGAATTGATCGAGGGGGTAGGCTTCATCCGCACCAAAATATTCTTTTGCACCTTCCAGTCCAGTAACTTCTCCAGTCCAGATACTACGCGCCGGATTGGCCGGCCTGACAAAAAGGATGAATTTCTTACCTGCCTCGGACACAAGCAGCATAGCCGCACTGGACTCCTCTAATCCTGTTAAGTAGAAAAAATTTTGACGGCTCTGTTCTGATGTTCTAAACACAGCTACACCATCTCCCATAAAATCCATGAGTTTTTGTCTTCTCAAAACATAGTCGTCATGGATTTGGGGAACTGCAAGGAGGCTTGAAAAAGAAAAGGCCGCCACAGCAACAGCCACGACCGGGATCATTCGATGGAAAATATGTTTCATGACATACTCCTTCCATTAACTCTGTCTGTTTACTATCCTGAATCATTCATAAAAACTGCCTACATCTTCATTTCTCTTCAATGACATCAACTTGATAGCATGATTTTCTGTATTATCCGTGAACATCACTGTGTTTGTTGGCCATTTTACATCAAATGTCGGCATTTTTTACCACTTCGGGCGAGCCGATCTTACCACATCTGCTTCGTTATGATCCATTCGCGGTGGAGTATCCCTTCCCGGAATGATGACAGGAATCATTCTAGGAGGAACAGATCCCATGGTCGCTATTAAGTATCAGATCGCCATCATGATCGCCATCTTCACAGGCACAACAATCACTGTGATTTTGGGAATCATTCTGACTGCAAAAAAAAGCTTTTCCAAATACGGAGTTCTCGACCCCTCAATCTTTAAAAGATAAGGGGTAGTTAATGCAAAGGATTCGAGGATTCAAGGGTTTTTTTCTAACGATTTAAGATGCAAAGAATTCGAGGATTCAAGGGTTCTGGACTCTTTTCTTCATAATTCTTATGCAAGTCACTCGACCCCTGGACCCCTGGACCCCTTGAATCCTTAAATAATTATTTCGTCATTTCGACAAGCTTATGCAATTCCTCCCAATCTTCATCCACCTGTTTCTGGTACTCCTCTATAACCCAGGCATTTTCTTCTTTGAAGAGATGACGGAATCTTCCCTGAGGTTTTAACCACTCCGTAACAGACTTTTTTTCCTTGGGAGTGTAATTGATTTTGTACTTGCCGTTGTCCACTTCATAAAGAGGCCATACGCATGTGTCCATCGCTGTCTTTGCCAGCTTCACAGTCATGGATTCATCATATTTCCACTCCGTGGGACAGGGACAGAGGACGTTGAGAAATGCCGGGCCTTCGACTTCGAAAGCCTTTTTGGCCTTGTTATAAAGGTCCTGCCACCGGGCGGGATTGGCCTGTGCCACATACGGGATGTTATGCGCAGCCAAGATTTTGGTCAGATCTTTTTTCCGCTGGAGTTTTCCCGGAATTTCGGAACCGGCAGGAGACGTTGTGGCAGAGGCGCCAAAAGGTGTAGCCGACGACCTCTGTCCACCTGTATTGGCATAGGCATTGTTATCATAACAGAGGTAAACAAAGTTATGCCCACGCTCCATAGCTCCGGATAGGGCTTGAAGCCCGATGTCGTATGTCCCTCCATCTCCTGCTGTGGCCAAAAATTTTATCTCTTTATCCTGAGGAAGTTTTCCGTTTCGTTTCAGGGATTTGTACATGGCTTCGATGCCGGCCATTGTTGCCGCAGCATTCTCAAAAGCGCTGTGGACCCAGGTCGTATTCCATGCCGTTCTCGGAAAAATTGTGGTGCACACTTCTAGACAGCCAGTGGCATTGGAAATGATCAACGGATCTTCCGTAGCCCTCAGCGCCACTTTAAAGATGAGAGGAATTCCACATCCCAAGCACATACCGTGACCGGCGACCAATCTATCTTCCAACTGAGCGATATCTTTTAATTTTGCCATTTTGTTCTCCTTAAATTACTCTCTCAAATTGATGTACCCGTAAATTTCTTCCACTTTACCGGTTTCGGCTATCCGTGCCAGTTTTTTCGCCACATCCTTAAAATGCTCAATTTGGATATCCCTTCCGCCCAAACCATAAACATAATTGACGATTTTAGGTCTATCTTCCAGATCATACAGGGCCGATCTCACTTCCGTAAACAGCGGAGCACCAAAAGCACCAGGGCTGGCGCAACGGTCCAGTACGGCAACGGCTTTTTTTCCTCTCAAGGCTTCGGCAATTTCATGATGGGGAAACGGCCGGAAAACTCTTGGTTTGAGGAGTCCAATGTTGATCCCTGCGTCTCTCAGTTCGTCAACAGCATCTTTGCATGTTCCGGCGGCCGAACTCATGACAATAATACAGATTTCCGCGTCATCCATCCTGTACTCCTCGAAAAATCCGTATTCGCGCCCGAATGTCTCTCCGAATTCTTTGCCGACGTCCAAAATCACCTTCGGCGCATTTTCGATGCCTTCCATCTGGTTTCTCTTGTGTTCGAAATAATAATCTGTAAAGTCAATAGGACCGACAGTGAAGGTCTTGCTCGTATCCAACAAGGGATAGACCGATTGATATTCCCCGACAAACTTCTTGACTGCCGCATCATCCTCTGTTTTAACGACTTCCATGGAATGGCTGATAATGAATCCATCCAGTCCAACCATAACTGGAGTCCTGACGTCTAAATTCTCTCCAATCCGAAAGGCCTGGATGAAGTTGTCGTAGGCCTCCTGGCAGTTTTCAGAATAAATCTGGATCCAACCGGCATCTCGAGCCCCCATGGTGTCGCTGTGATCCCCATGAATGCTGATGGGAGCAGCCAGAGCTCTGTTGACGATGGATGCAACTATCGGAAGCCGCAGTCCGGCCGCGATATACAGCATCTCCCACATCAGTGCCAGCCCTTGAGATGCCGTGGCTGTCATAACACGGCCTCCGGCAGAGGCCGCTCCAATACAAACACTCATGGCACTGTGCTCACTCTCCGGACAGACATATTCTCCTGAAATCAGGCCATCCGCTTTAAATTGTGCGATGGTCTCCACGATAGCCGTTGACGGAGTGATGGGATAAGCGGCCATGACATCGGGATCGATCTGTCTGACGGCCTCGGCAATTGTCTGATTTCCATTTAATGTTTTTTGAACACTCATTCTTCCCCTCCTCCTGCAAGCTGGACATTCTCTTTGACCATGATGATCGATTTTTCCTTGGTTGGACACTCTTCCGCACACAGCCCGCATCCCGTGCAGTAGTCGTAGTTAAAACCTTTGACTTTGTCTCCATCGATAACGACAGCAAAATGGGGGCAGTAGAGCCAGCAGAAAAAGCAGTGAATGCAGTGTTCTTCAATGAATTCCGGTTTCGTCCCTGACCGCCAAGTGCCTGTATGGTTTTGAACAGAATTACCGGCATTCGGATTTATGGTTCCGATGGTCAATTCCTTCCATGTTTCTTTCTTCATCCTTCCTTCACCTCCTCGATAGCTCTACCGATGGTTTTTAGGTTCATCATCACAATCTCTTCTCGTAATTTTTTACTGATCGACATTTTGATTGTTTCCTCGATTTTATCCGGCTCTATAAACCCGGCCACTTTCATCAGTGCGGCCACTATAGGAACATTAGGGATAGGTTTCCCTAATTCATCCTGGGCAATAGTGCTGGCATCCAAAAAAAAGATCTTTCGCTCACCCAGGGAGAACCTTTCTCTGATGAGACCGACATCAAACGTTGTGTTCATCAGGAAAAATGTGTCTTCTTTTGCACCGCTGCCGATATCCACAGCACCGAGTAGAGAGGGATCTGTAACCACAACGATATCAGGATAATAGACTTGGCTATGAGTGCGGATGGGTTTTTTACTGATGCGGTTGAAAGCTAAAATCGGAGCACCTCTCTTCTCTGCGCCAAATTCAGGAAATGCCTGCACAAAAATATCTTTTTCGGCCGAGAGGGCGTCTGCAAGAGTCACGGCAGCTGTGACTACACCCTGTCCTGCTCGACCATGCCAGCGAATTTCGATTGTCTCTTTCATTCATCCTCCTTGTTATAATAATTGTAGGTAAAAAATACAGAATTGTGTAAATATTTATTCCGTAAGCTCAGTCCTTCCTTCCAGGGCTTTTTTTATGGTGACCTGATCGGCAAAATCTATATCTGATCCGACCGGAAGCCCCATGGCAAGCCGTGTCAGTTTGAGTCCAAAATCCTTTAAAATTTTTGCGAGATAGGCGGCCGTAGCCTCTCCTTCAACAGTTGGATTTGTGGCAACAATCACTTCCTTGAACTGTCCCTCGACAATCCGGCTGACAAGCTTATCCATTTTCAACTCATCCGGGCCAATGCCTTTTAAAGGGGCCAGTGCTCCTAACAGGACATGGTAGCGACCATTAAATATCCCTGTTTTTTCGATGGACGCAATATTAAATGGCTCTTCAACAACACAAATAGCCTCATCATCACGGCGGCTGTTACTGCAATAAATACAGGGATCCACATGTGTCAAACTGTTGCACTGAGAGCAGTAAAACACCTTCTGTTTGGCATCCTTAATGGCATTGGCCAACCTGTCTGTTTCTTCATGAGGAAGACTGATAAGATAGAAGGCAATCCTTTGAGCCGTTTTAGCTCCAATGCTGGGAATTCTCTTAAGCTCCTCTATAAGCTGGTTTAACGGGTGATCTTGTTCAAACATCAGCCTAATCCAGGGATTTTTAGGCCCGCTCCCAAAGTGCCAAGTTTCTGAGATAATTCTTCGTCGACTTTTGTACTTGCATCATTAAAAGCCGCAACGATGAGATCTTGAAGCATTTCGACATCATCTTTATCCACAACCTCCGGATCTACCTTGATTGAAATCAGGCTTTTTGTACCATCAATGATCACCGTCACCATCCCTCCACCGCTAGATCCTTCCACTCGCATTTCAGCTGATTCTCGCTGGATCTTGTCCTGCATCTCTTTAGCTTGCTTAAGCATCTTTTGCAAATTTCCCATTCCTTTCATATATCTTCTCCTAAAACTTTGATTCCTTTCTTTCTAGGGTGTGTTTTTTTTTAAGGACTCGACTGAAATGATCTGTGCCTTGAAGGTCTTCATGAAATTTTGAACTGTGGGATCCTTCAAAGCCACATCGGAGTCTTGTTCCTTTTTTGGAGGAATATCTGGCGGATTTGAAGAAATTTTTTCGGGTACTCCCGGATTTATTCTTGGAGATGCGGTTTTCCTGGCGGTCTCCGTAGCAGAGGGTGATTCCTTCTGGATAGGGGGCAAATCCAATCCTTTTCTGAGAGTTTCGAGTTCCTTGAGCATAGTCTTAACCGGAGTGATCTTTTTAAAATGACACAATTTTATAAGCAATGTTTCTAAATAAATCCTAGGATGTGATGAAAATTTCAGTCCTTGCTCCCCTTGCTGGAGAACCAGAAGATACCGGAGGATTTCCTCAGATGAAGCAAGATTGGCCTGTGCTTTTATTTCGGCCAGATCTTCCTCGGTCATGGGGACTAAATCTTGTGGTTTATCTACGGTTTTGACCAACAGTAAATTTCGAAAATGATGGACAAACTCTTTGAAAAAGAACCTGAGATCATATCCGCTGGCTACGACCTTCTCTACAAGAGAAAAAACTTCGCCCGGCTTGTCATTGAGGATGATGGATGCACACTCTATGAGCAGCTCACGGTTCATCACGCCCAATATTTCCTTGAGATCTTCATCTTTGATGTTTTCACCTGAAAAAGCTACGGCTTGATCAAGCAGACTCTGAACATCTCTCAAACTTCCATCTGCGGCTTCGGCCAGCAGATTGAGCCCGATGGAAGATATTGTGATTTTTTCTTTTTCTGTAATGTCGAGAAGATGATCGATGATTTCTTTCCGTGAGATTTTTTTGAATTCAAAATGCTGGCATCTAGATGAAATTGTGGCAGGAATTTTATGAAATTCAGTTGTGGCAAAAATAAAAATAGTATTGGGAGGAGGTTCCTCGAGGGTTTTTAACAGCGCATTAAAGGCTGATTTTGATAACATATGCACTTCGTCGATAATGATGATTTTATT
>JAUWVG010000314.1 GCA_030617525.1 Candidatus Aminicenantota bacterium
TCTCTCGCTGTCTCTATTATTTTAATCTGGATTCTCCTTAGACAGGTAGATACCAAAGACTTCCTTTTTACATTCTCCAATATCTTTTTTCCGGCTCTTTTAGCCTTTTTTGCTATATCACTATTTGGATCTTTCCTGCGTGCCTGGCGTTATAAACTGCTTCTCTATCCTCAAAGGATCGGCTGGGGAAATATTTTCCTTGTCACATTCATCCGAAATCTTTTTGTTGATCTCCTGCCAGTACGGATAGGATCTCTCTCATATATTTATGTCCTCAACAAAAGATTGAATATCTCCTTTAACACGGCCACATCCTCTTTTGTCGTGGCATTTATCTATGACTTTATCTCTCTCAGTCCTTTTCTCATACTTGCCATCCTTGCTGTAGGACTAGGGACAACGTCTCTCTCCTCCCCTTTGATGCTTCTTTTTTCCATTCTGTTCTTGGTGATCATGCTTGTCATATATTGGCAGCTCCTAAGACTCTGCCGCATTCTTTTAACGATCTACCGTATCTTTCTCCGCATAATAAAATCCGACCAAAAAAAATGGGCCGTTGTTTCGATAGAAAAACTTGAGCTGACGGTCACAGACATTGCCAAAATCAGAAAAAGACGTACAGATTTACCTGTTTTTCTTCTCTCGATCGGGATTCGAATGGCCAAGTACGGAGCTTTATACATACTCTTATTTGCTCTTCTCCAGGTTCATGGATACACATTGGGAAATCTGAGTATCTGGAAAACCATCCTCGGCATTACAGGCGCGGAGATGACCGGATATCTTCCCATAAAAGGACTTGGAGGATTTGGAACATGGGAATCCGGTTGGACACTGATACTTATGCTGCTGGGTTTTGAATCGCGGATTGCTGTTCTCTCCAGCGGCATCCACCTTGTCACGAATCTATTCGAGTATCTTCTCGGTCTTTTGAGTATTCTTTTTCTTGCTCTTCCATTCTCAAAAAAATGAAAACCAAATCACCAATACAGTTCAAAGATCATTTTAATATTCCTAAGGAGGAACTCAGGAAAATTTTGAATACAGCTCTCCTTCAGGGAGGTGATTTTTCTGAAATTTATTTGGAATACAAAACCTTTAACTTCATCAACATGGAAGAGGATATTATCAAAGAAACAGCCGAAAGCATCAGCCTTGGAATGGGCATCCGTGTTCTTGCCGGTGACCGGACAGGATATGGATATACAAATGATTTATCCTTCTCTAAAATGAAAAAAGCTGCCATTACAGCTTCATCTATCACTCAGAAAAATCATCCTTTGAGGACATCGAATTTGCTTGAACTTCGGCACCAAGATCATAACTACTATCCGGTCAACAAACCCGCCCAGGACGAAGATCTAAAAAAAAAGATCGAGCTGGTCAAAAAAGTCTATTTATCCGCTCAAAACACCAACACATCAATAAAAAAAGTTAAAGTGTCCTACATGGACCAAATCCAGTACATCATGGTTATCAATTCCGATGGTTTGATAACCTCCGATGTCCGCCCTCTTATCAAATGCACATGTCTGGCCATCGCCGAAAAGTCTAACTTAAGGGAAGCCGGTTTTTCAGGTGGAGGAGGTCGTGTAGGTATGGAGTACTTCCAGGAACAGCTCCTTCCCGAGACAATAGGGAAAGACGCAGCACAAGAAGCACTGCATCTTCTCGAAGCATCGTCTTCTCCGGCTGGAGAAATGCCCGTCGTGTTGGCTCCTGGACACAGCGGTGTTTTGATTCATGAGGCTGTGGGGCATTTGCTTGAAGCCGATTTTATCCGTAAAAAAACGTCGATTTTTTGGGATAAATTCGGAAAAAATGTCGCCAGCCCTCAGGTCAACATCTACGACGATCCAACGATTCCTCATTTTCGCGGATCGTACAATATGGATGATGAGGGCACTGCACCTAAAAAGACAGTCCTCATCCAGCAAGGAAAGCTCTCCGGAATGCTCCAGGACAGATTGTCTGCCGGTCTTTTAAAAAAACCGTTAACAGGACATGGCCGAAGACAGGATTATACCTGCATTCCTATTCCCAGGATGAGCAACACTTATATCGATAAAGGCAGCGAAAATCCGGAAGATATCATAAAGTCTGTTGAAAGAGGATTTTATGCCCACAAATACCAGGGCGGACAGGTAGAGGATTCTGGAAAGTTCACTTTTTCTGTAAGTTCCGGCTTTTTGATCGAAAAGGGAAAGTTGACTCAACCCGTCAAACAGGCCACTCTTATCGGTACAAATATCGACATTTTAAAAAAGATCGAAATGGTCGGTGTTGATCTCAAATTCGGCCTTCAAACAGGAACGTGCGGAAAAGAAGGACAGGCTGCTCCTGTCAGCGATGGATGTCCCACACTCAAAATATCAGCTATGACTGTGGGAGGGCAGAAATGAAATCCAGAAAAGACTCAACTGACTTTCAGGCTCTTGCAGAAAACCTTGTGGAATTTGGACGCAAAAATGGAGCGGATGAGATCGAAGTCTCTGTCTATGAGGGTAGTGAATTCAGTGTCGATATCCGTCTTGGTCAAGTCGAAAATTTAGTCGAAGCAGGATCATGCGGATTGAGTTTGAGAATTATTAAAGATCAAAAAACTGCGTTTGCAGCCTCATCTGATTTGACGGAAAAAACTCTTCACAAATTGGTCAAAAACGCCATTGAACGTGCAGAACTCTCTACTCCGGATGAATTTGCGGGCCTGCCCGAATTGAAGAAAATGGATTCAAATGTAGACTCTCTGAAACTTTATGATCCGAATATTTTATCTCTTGAATCTAATAAAAAAATCGACCTTGCCCTGGAAACAGAGAGAATCGCGCTAAAAAATGAAGCAATCACAAACTCTCATGGCTCTAGCTTTGAAACTCGAGAGGTGCAGACTATACTTTCCAATTCAAACGGATTTTCTCAAGGATACAAAGAAACATTTTTCAGCTTGGGTATCGGACTTCAAGGAGGAGACACAAACGAAAAAGTCGAAGACTATTGGGGCTCCTCAACTCGTTTTTTTAATGAACTCGATTCCCCTGAAGAAACCGCTAAACATGCAGTTGGCAGAACACTTCGTCAATTGAATCCGAAAAAAATCAAAACGCAAAATATTCCAGTCATTTTTGAGCCTCGGATGACATCATGGCTTCTCGGCTTTCTCTTTTCCTGTATTTCAGGGAAATCCGTCTATCAGAAAACGTCATTTCTTTCGGATAAACTCGGGAAAATAATTGGGGATGAAAATATTTCTGTTGTGGATGATGGACTTCTTCCAGGAAAACTAGGCACAAGTCCTTTTGACTCGGAAGGAGTTCCCACACAAAAAACTCGAGTCATAGACAAGGGTGTTCTGAAAAACTTCCTTTGTGATACTTATGCCGCACGAAAACTCAAGCTGAAAACAACAGGGAATGCTGAAGGAAATTCAGTCGGACCAAATAATTTTTATCTCGAATCAGGTAGGTCAACCCCAGAAGAAATCACAGCCTCTTTAGACAAAGGACTGATTCTCATCAGAACGATCGGACATGGGCTAAATCCTGTGACAGGAGATATTTCCAGAGGAGCATTCGGCCTTTGGATTGAAAATGGCAAAATCGTCCATCCCGTTTCAGAGATCACGATTTCCGGGAATTTGGGAGTCGTCCTGAACTCGATCGAAATGATTGGAAACGACCTGGAATTCCGGAGTGCCGTGGCAGGCCCCACGATCAAAATTGCAGAAATGACGATTGCTGGGGAATAAATCTAAGCAGGATAAGTTAACTTGGATCATCTTTTAAAGAGTTGGCAGGATTTTAAGGATTCTAGGGGTCAGGGAGTCGAGGGTTCGAGTGAAACACTTATAAAATCTTTAAAAAAAGCACTTGAACCCTTGAATCCTCGAATCCTTTGCATAAACTGCATCAACTAACCAAGAGAAGAACCGACTTAGCTATTCTCGAATCGCAGTTTTCCTTAAAACTTGTTGAAATGAATGACAGATTTTAGTGTTCTTTTTGGAACATGGAGCTGGTCATTTTCATCTTTCCAGTATTCGACCGAATCTACCAAATCTTCTGCCGCCGGCTGTTCAGCGGGATACCCTAATGCCACTACAGAGTCAATTTGG
>JAUWVG010000097.1 GCA_030617525.1 Candidatus Aminicenantota bacterium
ACGGAACCACACGTCGGGTTTCAAGAGAAGCTCCTGTTCTTGTCCTCAGTTATAAAAACAAGGAATACGCATTGGGTGGAGCAGGAAACTCTCTCTTCAACCTGCAATCACTGGGAGCAAATCCTGTTCCTGTCGGAGTGATTGGGAGAGATTCAGCTGGAGAAAAAGTCCTTCAGATCCTCAAAGCCAATAACATCTCGACCAAGCACCTGATTCAAATCAATAACTTTCCAACTCCGACCAAATCCAGAATCCTTGCTGGAGAAGAGACAGCCAGAAAACAGCAGATATTAAGAATCGATCACGAAGGAAAAGTTCCGAAAGACAATTCAACCCAAGAAAGACTTTTAAAAAACCTTGTAAATCTTAAAGATAAATCTCAGGCATTGTTGATTTCAGATTATAATTATTTTGTCGTCCAAGAGAGTATCTACAAAAAAATCCTCCCCGGTTTTCGGAAGTCCAAAATTCCCATTTCGCTGGATTCACGTTTTCGCATTCTAAATTTTAAAGGTGTGACCGTCTCCACTCCTAATGAATCCGAAGTCGAAGAAGCCTTCAAAATTGAATTCAATTCCGATGAAGAAATAATCAAAAAAACTGGGCGGAATCTTTTGAATTTGACAGAAGCTGAGGCCATCCTTATCACCCGGGGTTCGAAGGGAATGGTCCTTTTTGAAAGGAGAAAAACTCCCTGGGCTATCCCCATTCATGGAACAACTGACATTGTTGATGTGACAGGCGCCGGAGATACTGTCATAAGTGTTTTTACACTGGCCTTGGCATGCGGCAGCAGCCTCAGAGATGCAGCCAGACTGGCCAATCACGCCGGAGGTATGGTCGTCATGAAAAAAGGAACAGCAGTTATCACCATCGAAGAGTTTAGGAATTCGATCCAATCCGAAAATTGAAAAAACTGTACAGACTCGATCAACTGAAAAAAATCCTTCAAGTCAAAAGACAAGAAGGGAAGCGTATCGTTCTGGCCAACGGAGGTTTTGACCTCATTCATGTAGGGCATATAAGATATTTGAAGGAGGCCAAAAAAGAAGGAGATCTTCTTTTCGTCGCAATCAACAGTGACTCTTCAGTCCGGAAACTTAAGGGGCCCGGGAGACCGATTCTCGCCGAAGACGAACGTTCAGAAATTATTTCTTCCTTTTACTTTGTGGATTATGTAATCATTTTTAATGAAGATACTGTCAACAACATCATTCAAACACTTAAACCCGATGTCCATGCCAAGGGATCTGATTACACTAAGAACACCGTTCCTGAGAGAGACACCGTCCTTGGATACGGAGGTGAGATTGTCATAACAGGTGGACCAAAAGTACGCTCGACTTCAGATTTTTTCCGCCTCATCGCAAATAAAATCGACAGTTCAGACCATTTTTAAATATCCTGGATTATTCACGGACCGAGGTTGCTACATATGCAAGGCATCGGCCAATGAAGCTGTGGTTGTCCACCGCGAATTGGTCGTAACAAAGCAGATGTGGTAAGATCGGTTCGCCCCCTTGGGGTAAAAAATGCCGACATTTGATATATACTGGCAAACAAAAAAAGAGATATTCGAGAGATTGCTGAATATCATGCTATCAAGTTGATATTTTCAAAGACAAATGAAGGTGTCGGCAGTTTTTATGAATAATTCAGGATAAATACCTATGGATAAGTTTCTCATTATTCGACTCAGCTCCCTCGGTGATATCATCCATACTCTCCCAGCCTATGCGGCCTTGAGAAAAAATTTTCCCCAAGCGAAAATATCTTGGCTGGTCGAAGATAAAGGAAAGGATCTCCTCGATTTTGTTCCCGGGCTTGACAGGACAATCGTTTTTTCCTCAAAAAAATGGAGTATGGCCTCAAAAAAATTCTGGTCTGAATTTCTGCGTGTCGTCAGAGAAATCCGCCAGAAGGATCAGATCGCGCTGGATTTCCAAGGTCTAGTCAAATCGGGCCTTTTTGCCTTTTTGTCCAAAGCAAAAACACGGATCGGATTTCACAAAAAAAATTTAAGAGAATCCAGTGCTTCGATTTTCTATACAGAAAATTTGGATCCTATTTCTGAAAAAATGCACATAGTCAGCAAAAACCTGAAACTCCTCACAAGAATTGGAATCCAAAAAGACACTTTCGAGTTTCCGCTTCAGATTCCAGAGACCTTATCACTCTCAGTTTTGGAGAAGATAAAAACTCAAGGATATCGTGAAGATAACCGTCTGGTTGTTCTTAATGTCGGCGCGGCATGGGAGACAAAAAGATGGTTTACCGAACGCTGGATCGAACTGATCAGAATATTGAACGAGAAGAACTTGGGTGTGTTTTTTCTTCTTCTCTGGGGAACGGAGGTAGAAAGAACTCTAGCAGAAGACATTCATGCCAAAACAGATACGGCCATTGCTCCTCAGTTATCTCTAAAGGAAGTTCTGGCTCTTGTCAAAGAAGCCGATCTGCTCATTTCAGGAGACACCTTTGCTCTCCAGGTCGCATGCGCTTTGTCCCGTCCAGTTGTTGGCCTATTCGGCCCTACCTCTCCAAAAAGAAACGGACCGTTTTCCGAACAGGATGGAGTGGCCTTCCACGAAATGGAGTGCAGTCACTGTTATAAAAGAAAATGCTCAAATCTGAAATGCTTAAAAAAGATCACACCGCAAGAAGTGGCTATGCTGAGTATTCAACGCCTGGAAAAGCATGACTGAATCAAAGATTATTACAACCATATACACATGGAGAGTCCGTTTTGGTCTCCTGGCGCTTATATTAACGGTCCTTTTTGCCCGGCCCACTCTGCTCTCGCTTCTGGTTGGTCTGGCCGTCACATCCGCAGGACTTTCCTTTCGGCTTTGGGCCTGCGGCCATCTCAAAAAAGAAAAAGAACTTACCACCTCCGGCCCCTATAGATACACAAGAAATCCCCTTTATTTAGGAAATGTTTTTATCGGCATCGGGGTTGTGATCGGATCCAATTCCTGGTGGGCGATAGTCATCTTTGTCATCTATTTTCTTTTATTCTATCCCGTTATTATTTTGGAGGAAAAAGGGAGAATGCAAAATATTTTTCCTCTTCAATACAGTCAATACAGCAAAAATGTCCCGCTGTTTTTTCCGAATTTTCGCCTTTCCTGGCCCAAAAACCCACGAAAATTCAGCTGGCAGTTGTACAAATATAACAAGGAAACCAGAGCTCTTTTCGGGGCTCTCATTTACTGGGCTATTCTGACTGCTTTAATGTTTTTTTTCTGAACTCACTGATTTTTGGAATGTTCTCAGATTTCTGAAAATTTCTATCAGCTCGCCTGACTGTGCTTTATTTAAAAAGTTCTTTCATCCTGTACATCGATAAGTGCAAAAACATCGGCAAAGTCATTCTTGGAATTAGCCCTTGACTTTAAACTTTTTTTGTAGTTTTTCCTTTAAATTTTTATGATAGTGTTATAAGCTCACAAAACCAAAGGGGTCATCTTTTGAGAACATGAAAGAAAAAAGGAAACATCCGAGATTGAACCTATTGTTTCCCATACATTGTCTCAGTCTTAAATCCAGCACCTCTTTTTATGCCGTATTTGAGAACATCAGCAAAGAGGGATTGAAACTTATTACAGATGATCTACTAGCCATTAATGAATCTATTAAATTTACATTAACTATTGTTGGCAAAATCATAAAAATGAAAGGAAAGATATTGTGGCACGAATCCTCCCAAAATGGGGAAAGGCATATTGTTGGAGTTAGATTTACGAAAATAGAGCCTAAGAATCAAAGGTTTCTCTCAAAATTTATTCTGGAGATGTTAGCTACCTAACGAAAAAAGTTTCCGCAAATACTCAGGCAAATCTTCGATATCGATAACGAAAACTAAATCTATTATAGGATTAAAATTTGTTCTAAATTTCACCAGAAACGTTTTATCCTTAATTAGGGACTGGCTTCTTTCTCTAGAGGGAGAGTAAACCTCACTGTAGTCCCTTTACCCAATTCGCTCTCTACCCAAACTTTTCCTCCATGAGCTTCAATAAAGTATTTTACAATTGTCAGGCCCAAGCCGGCACCCCCTAATGCAGTGTCGGATGCATCGACCTTGTAATATTTATCGAACACTTTCTCTAACTGATCGGGACTCATCCCTATGCCTTGATCTTCAATGGATAGCTGAAAGTCTCCATTCAATGATTCACCTTTAATCCAAATCGATGTTCCCTCTGGAGAAAACTTAACCGCATTGCTCAATATTCTCTCTAGAGCATCCTTCAATCTTCTCTCATCCAACATCAATTTCGCGGGAGCCGAAGTCATTGTTGTTTTAAGCTCAAACTTTGGGAACAGTTTCTGAAAATTGGAAACTGTTTCAGTAACCAACATCGAGAAATCACAAATAACTCTGTCTAAAATTATCCTTTTTCCAGATTCGATGCGGGATATGGAAAAAAGATCGTTGAGAATGGCGGTCAGATTCACGGATTGTTGATTGATATAGGAAAGAAACTTCTCTTTCTCCTTCTCTTTGATATCGCCCTTGGACAAAAGAATTTCTGAAAACCCACGTATAGATGTAATCGGTGTCCTCAACTCGTGGGCCGCCGAAGTGATAAATTCGGTTTTCATCCGGTCAATTTCGTTTTCATATGTCACATCCATTAAAATGAAAGCAATCCCAGAAAACTTGCCCTCTTTATTTTTGATCACAGAAGTCCTGGCACGCATAATACTGGGAGGCTTTGGATCTTTCTCTAACACTTCAAAATCAAACTGATCGCTTGTTTTCTTTTTATCAAAGGTAGTCTTCATTCGATCCCGCAAGGTTTCATTTTGGATGACAGAATCCACAGGTTGATGGATTACATCACTGAATCTAACACCCAGTAGAACTTCAGCAGCCTGGTTCATTAAAATTATTCTAAAGTGCTTGTCAATAACAATAAGGCCGTCCGCAATAGACTTAAGGATTCCATCGATTTTATCTCTTTCAAATTCTGTTTCCTTGAGAGCCAGTTGGAGTTCCTTGGATCTCTCGTCGACCATGTACTCCAGATTCCTGGAATATTCCTTGATTATTTCCTCCGCTCGCTTACGATCTGTGATGTCTCTTGCTATACTTAAAACCAAAAACTTTCCTCCAATTTTCTCTGGAATAGTCCTTATTTCCACCGGAATCTTACTGCCGTCTTTCCGTAAAATATTAAACTCATCTGGTCCGGTGGCCTTCCCCTTTCGGTTTTTGATCAAAAGTTTGGCCGCTTTTTTTATCTGGCCTGGAGCTAGAAGCTTAAGCCTTAAAAAACTCTTACCGATTAGTTCTTCTCTATTGTACCCTGTGATTCTCTCTGCAGCCTTATTTCCATCGATAAATGTACCCTTTAAATCATTTAAATAAATGGCATCCGGTGCATTCTCGAATAATATTTTTAACTTTTCTTCTGAATTCCTCAGTTCTTCCTCAGCTTGTTTATGATCGGTAATATCAAGAGAATACTCTATCATTTGAGTTACATTCCCAACACTGTCAAAAATGGGGAATGCACGGACTTCGAAAATTCTTGGATCTCCATTCACATAATGAACATGTTCAACCTTCACGGGCTTCTTGGTCTTTTTCATCTGTTCGAGTGGGCATACATGTTTTGCACCTTTGCATGGACTCTTGCGATTATGGGTTAAGGCAAAGCATGTAACATTTTTCGATAAATCCCCGGAAAAAGCGTATGAATTCGCCAGTTTGACTGTATAGTCATTAACATCTATGACATAGAATGGATGTCTGAGGGATTCGATGACATTATTTAAGAATTCATTCTGGAGACGAATTTTCTCTACCGCCTGTTCTCTCTCGATTTTATGCTCTTCCAGCTCTGACACACGGTGACGAAGCACTTCCATTTCCTTTTGGAAGTTTTTCTCTGTCTCAGTTTTCTTTTTCATTTATTTCTCTTTGGATACCTGATTAATTCTGATAAGCGGATCTTTTTATCAATCCCTTCCTTTCGATCTCTCTCACTCCAAATAAAAGGCACAGATGGAAAATCTTCATGTGAATCCATTTCTTTTTTGATTCTTGTTATCTCTTTGATGTTTTTAAGGAAGACATCAACGATAGCAGGATCAAAATGTTGCCCTCGTGCCAGCTTGATGATCTCAATGGCTGCCTCTATTGGGTACGGTTCTTTATAGGGACGTTTCGAAGTGAGTGCATCGAAGACATCAACTAATCCGACTATTCTACCCACAATCGGTATTTTCTTTCCTGAAAGACCGTGTGGATACCCTTTGCCATTCCATTTTTCATGGTGGGTGAGGGCAATCTGTTGAGCAACTTTTAAAATCTTTGCTTTAGAACCAGCTAAAATTTTTGCTCCTATTACAGTATGCTGAGTCATAATCTCGAATTCTTCATCTGATAGTTTCCCTGGTTTAGTCAAAATATTGTCTGGAACGCCGATTTTCCCTACATCATGCATCGGAGTGGCATATTTTATATTCTGAACAACTTCAGCAGGCAGCCCCAGTTTTTCTGCAAGCAGGGTACTGTATCTACTCATTCGCACAATGTGATTGCCGGTTTCTTGATCTTTGTATTCTGCCGCCAGAACAAGACGGTGTATGGTATCAAGATATGATTCCCGTAATTCTATGTTTTTATCTCTCAACTCTTTAATCGTATTATTAAGCGCCTCGGCATATTTAATAAGCTGCTTTTGAGAAACCTCAAGTTCCTTTTTTTTCTTCTCTTTAGACTTATAAAGATCAGAAAGGTCTTTTGCATATTTTTTTAATTGTTCTGAATTTGAAGAACTCTTCATCTTGCTTTTTTTATCCAATCATTTCCTCCACTTTCTTAATCAAATCTAAAGGACTGAAGGGCTTTGTAAAATATCCATCCGCCCCTGCTCCAAAGCCTTCATCCAAGTCAGTCGTTTGCCCCTTAGCCGTCAACATGATGATCTTGCATTCTTTAGTCTGAGGATTCCCCTTCAATATTCGTGTCGCCTGAAATCCGTCCATCTCTCCTGGCATCATGATGTCCATAATCACCAAATCCGGCTTTTCCGCTTTAACGGTCTCAACAGCATCTTGGGCATTTTTTGCCTGCAGGATTTTATAGTCCCCTGATCGAAGGGTTATTTCAACCAGTTCCCTTACCTCTTTCTGGTCGTCAACGATTAGAATTTTTTTCATCCCGTTAGACCTCCTTATTGTTTGATGCAGTATTCGATTTTAATGGAATCGTGAAACTTACAGTTGTTCCCTTTCCAAGCTCACTCTCTACCCAAACCTTTCCCCCATGGGCTTCTACAAGGTGTTTGACAATAGTCATCCCCAATCCCGTCCCCGTTGGTGCACAATCTGAAGTGTCGGCTCTGTAGAATTTGTCAAATATTTTGTCCACTTGTTCGGATGTCATACCGATGCCCTGATCTTGGACTGAAACCTTGACGTTGTTGTTCACCTTTTTCCACGTTATTTTGATTTCATTTCCTTTCGGGGAGTACTTGATGGCATTGTCGATGATGTTCTTAAGAACCTGTTCTATTTTAT
>JAUWVG010000437.1 GCA_030617525.1 Candidatus Aminicenantota bacterium
CCCAGAACTCTTAAAAAATCACGAAATAAAGAGGAAGGATCATAAGGATTCAAGGGGTCAGGGGGTCCAGGATTCGAGTGAAATGATTAAGAATTATAAAAAATTGAAAGATTGGAAGAGAATTAAGGAAACACTTATTAAATCATTAAAAAAAGCACTTGAATCCTTGAACCCTCGAATCCTTTGCATCAACTAATATATTAGCCTTGCTTATTCACGAGTCGAGGTGGTCATCACGAACGATCGCGATGACTGGCATTGGCAGTTTTTATGAATAATTCAAGTGAGGAGATCGTCTCTAGTAAGGAGAGAGATGAATTCGTAGCCCGCGCCTTCCAGATTCTCTCGGCCGCCCTCAAGGCGGTCAACAATTGTCATGGTTAAAATGACATTTCCGCCTTCTTCTTCCACAGCTTGACAAGCTTTGAGAGTAGATCCACCCGAAGTCACGACATCATCGACAACAATAACATTCCAGCCCGTCTGAAAGGGACCCTCAATCAATTTTCTCTCACCGTGTTTTTTGGGTTCCTTACGAACGATGAAAGCGGGAAAAGGCCTGACGGATTCTGCCGAAAGAGCCGACACAACGGAAACGATCGGATCGGCTCCAAGAGTGTATCCGCCAATGGCATCAAACTCATAAGGCTTGAGGATCTCCAGGATCAGCCTTCCGATAAGGTTGGCTCCCTTGGGATCGAGGGTCGTCATTTTTGCATCGATGTAATAATTACTTGTTTTTCCTGAAGTGAGGACTCTCTCGACGTTGGTGAGCAAAGATTTTTCTTTTACAACATCAAGAAGTTGTGCTTTCAGATTCTCTTTCAACAACTGAAAACTCCTTAAAATTAATAAATTTCCCCTATAGTAATACCGAAGTAATATTTTTGCAAGATCTCTTCATAGTCTGCACCTGCTTTAGCCATACCGTAGGCACCTACCTGGCAAAGACCAACCCCATGCCCCCAACCTCTGCCATTAAACTCAAAGTAGGTAATACTTCCGGAATCGTCATAGTCCCTATCGATGACAAACAGGATCTCTTTGAGACCCAAAACTCTTCTAACTCGCAGTCCTTCCACCACAGCCTGAGTTTCAGTCCCTGAAATGAGCAGCTCCACAACTCTATTTGATTCACTTCTTTTCTGAGGGATGATATCAATCAGTTCGCCAATCGGATAGTACTGGTTGATCCTTTTTTCCAGATCCATTTTTGACTTCCGTACCTGCCAAGAACGGTAAGGAGAGCTGCGATCAAGGACGTTGGTCTGGGGCAGATCTATAATTTCTACATAAACGGCCAAGCCATCTTTTTCAATCCACCTGATTTTTTCTCCTCCGATCAGATAAACTTCCGAAGCAAAAAAATAATCCCCATGACTGTTGATGAGAATGTAAGTATCCGGCGAGAAGACAAACTGCTCTTCTCCTTTCTCAACATCTATAAAAACACTGTCTTTTTCCATTCTGTTGAATAGCCCTTCCTCGATAGGAGTCTCGTGGCTCAGGACCGCCTTGTTTAGATAATCAATGAGTTCACCTCGAGAGATGTATCTTTCTGGATCCTGCAGGTCATCTGTCGGCGGAAAAATACCTGACTGAATGAGGTAGGCTACATTATCACCATTATCGCCATCCCCTCCATTCGAATTTTTTAAGACAAAATCTTTCTCACCCGGAAACATCAAATTATCGACTCTTTCCTGCCAACCGAAGGAATCAACCATCAATCCAGCAAGCCGTTGAACATTGAATTCTGTCCCCCCTTCATACGAGGCTGGATTATTTTTTCCAAATATCAGCGCAGCATTTCCAATCCAGTTTTTCGCTTCTTCTAAAGACACCTCCACATTATAAAAAACCGGATCCGTTTCCAGAGGAATAATTCCTAGACTGTTGAGGAAAGCGATCTGAGGACTGATGTTTTTTCCATCGATATAGACGGGCAGAATACTCCGTTCACTCGCCAGGGAATATTCCTTCTGGTTCTCGTAAACACATTCCACACTTCGTAGATAAGGCAGAGCCGGACCATTAAATATTTTCTCCACATCTTCCGTCATTCCACCACAAGTGCTTGTATAGAGAGCATCGATGAGTTTTCCTTTGTACAGAGCGACCTGTCCGCTAGTCTGATCCACAGCCAGACTGCTCAGGGGGTGTTCTGCATTCATGCCTTTATAAAATTGAGAATTGGGAGTGTCATCGAGATCAAAACCCAAATCCTCATTCAAACCGAGCTTTTTAAAGGCATACGTGCGCGCAGCAATGGATTGGGCCTTTTGTGCTTCCAGTTCGCTAAACTGGTAGGGCGACAGCTCACTGGGAACGACACCTTTTAAATAATCATCCAGGTTAAGAACATTGATAAGCACCACACCTTTCCGGGTCGACTGAAGGATAAAAATCCCCCTGTAGTCTCTGCCCTTAAACGAAAGAAAACTTCGAGCATGACTGGGAATAAAATAAAGGACTGTGTCATCATTCAAACTCTTGAGTTCGTCATTGACAAGAAGCCACAAAGGTCTGGATTCTTCCTCGGTGATGTTTTCGCGAAGTATCCATGTATCCTCGATGCCCAAACTGTTTAGCTTTTTAATATAACTCAAGGCATCCTGCCTCGTTCTAAAATCTCCAACGAGGACCTGGTAAGTATCCGCAGCTCCATCTTCTGTGCTTTGAGCCACAGAAACCTTGCTTTCGATCTTTGTCCTTAACTCCTGAGCGATAATCTCAGCATCTTCTTTCTTTTCCGATTGGACGACTTGAATGAGGAACTTTTCATTTAATTTCTCTTTATTTCCCTTGATCCAAACTTCATCTACATTGTCGGCAATAAGCTTGTAATTTTCCTTGGCTTCATAGACCTTGACACCGGACGAGGATGATATTTTGACATCACTCAGGTTAACACCCAAACCAATTCTAATAATGGGCTTTGGAATCACAAAACCGTGGAAGAAGGATTTGTCTTCAGCAAACTCTTCCGGCACTCCAGCAAAAACGAATAGACAGAGCAGAAAAAATATAAAGTACCTTCTGAAGGAAAATAGGAGGGTTTTCATTTTGCTGACTGCTTTGTGGGTAATTATAGGATTT
>JAUWVG010000046.1 GCA_030617525.1 Candidatus Aminicenantota bacterium
ATGGCAGACTCGATCCAGATGGGCCGTCCATATGGAATTTTAAGCTGGAGTCTGGCCAGCAGCAGAGCGCCTTTTTCGCCTTTTCTCATCTTAAAATATATGAAGACAAGCACAAGTATAAAAGCCAGGACAAAGATCACATTTTTTTTGGCTAAATTGGAAAAGGCAAGGAGTGATTTTGTCACGGCAGGAAGCTCAGACTCAAAATTCTGGTAAAAATCAGAAAAACGGGGAATGATAAAATTGATGAGGATACCTAAGAGAACAAGTGAAAAAGAGAGCAAGATTGTCGGATAAGCCATTGCCGAACGAATTTTTGATTTGGTGGCCACAATGACCTTGGCATAATTGTTATAGCGCGTGATGGTTTCAGCCAAATTGCCGCTCCGTTCCCCAGCCATAAGAGAGGCAATATAGACTTTGGGAATATACTGGTCATAGGGAGAAAATGCTTCTGAGAGCGATTTTCCAGCACGGATTTCTTTCTCTATGCGCATTAACAGTTCCTTCATATGCACATTTTTCACCCGACTGACAATGATCTCAATGCTTTTAAGAATGGGATATCCGGCCTTGATAAGGGCGACAAGCTCCTGGTTGAACATGACAAATTCTTTGTCTTTAATCTTTTTTTCTAACGGTAGTACAAAGATCTGGGCTTTCCTCCAATCTTTTTTTATCGAAAGAATACAGAATCCTTCCGATTCGAAATGCTTGCGACAATCTTGGAGGGATGAGGCAAAAAAGGATTGAGATTGAATTTGACCGTCTTCGGTAGCTAATCGACAAAAAAAGTGTGGCATTTCAATTCAACGTCCTTTTAAATAAAATCTAGAAAATTAACCTAAATAGTAGGGTATCCTCTATTTTTTGTCAAACGAGACGACCTCCCATAAAGAGTATTACCTGATACATTATCAAAATGTTACAGAATCATGTAAATAGCCTTTTGGGATGAACTCTTCGATGAGATTGAGGGTATAAATGGGGACAGTCCCCAATTTTATTTTATTAAAATTGGGGACTGTCCCCATTTATACCATATTGACAAAAACAGGGGAAAGGGGTATTTTTATGGAGGATGAAAAGCAAGGCGCTGTCTGTTGTTTTACTTATTCTTTTAATCTCTTCCTTCCTCTCATACGCTTCAAAATACACTCCAAATCTTTACTCTTTTTTCTCTGCAGATGATTTCAGAGTGGAACCTCAGACAGAAAAACCACCAAAACAGGATATCATGAAACGTTTTCTCGGAAGAGGTACAGACCCTCTCGGATTAAAAGAAAGCCCAACTTTGAACCAGCTTCTCGAGCAGCCGCAGATCAAATGGGTGATAAGGTCAGAACAAAGACACATTTTAAACTGAGAGGACATATATTTTTTGCCAAAATGATTCAATTTTTTGGATTACTCGTCCCCATGAGCTGAACTCATGAAAAAGAAAACCATCCTGGTTATTGCAATCTTCACGCTGTTCCTCGCTCTGGGCGGTTTGAATATTGTAAAAAAAGCAGCCTGGAAAGAGCCTTACGATGGTGTTGTCTGGGAA
This sequence comes from Candidatus Aminicenantota bacterium, assembly GCA_030617525.1. GTDB lineage: Bacteria > Acidobacteriota > Aminicenantia > Aminicenantales > Aminicenantaceae > JAUWVG01. The sequence goes on from JAUWVG010000046.1 coordinate 1,550, forward strand.
GAAAAACCACGGGGGCTGACCGCGCTCAAGGTCGATATGGACAGCCCCGCCTACATCAGGGGGATTAAAAAAGGAGATATCCTTTTTAGCATCAATGACAATCTCGTAAAGACAAAAGTTGATGTTTCAAAACACCTCTGGAGAGCCGTAACCCTGGATCAGGTTGTGAGATATGAAATCAACCGAAGAGGAGACCCTCTGACCTTTCGCTCCTTCCCTCTTGAAACTAAAGGAACCGATTTTATCTACTTTTTCATGGCGATAATCGGGCTGACCATGCTGGCCATCGGCCTGATCGTTTTTTTGAATTCAAAACGGCCTCTGACGCTTCCCTATGTTTTTTTTCTGCTGATATCTCTGGTTTTCTATTCCTTTTTTGTCTTCTCTCCAACAGGACAACTGAACCCCTTGGACTCCTTGTTCTACTGGCTGGACAAGATTGCCTTCCTGCTCTTTCCCCCACTTCTTTTTCATTTCTTTGTCTTTTTCCCAAAAAGAAAAAAATTCACACGAACATCCCCATCCCGTATTTGGCTTCTCTATCTTCCCGCTTTGGTCCTTTTGACAGCCAATGTATTTGTTTACCTGCCAAACTTTTTAAAACTGAATGCTTCGTTTATTTTACGTTTTTATAAATCTCTGGGAAAGTTAGATCTCTTTCATTTTGCCCTCTTTTCAATATTCACCTTGATTGTTGTATTGACTGAATCTGTCAAAGCAAAAAACATCCTTATAAAAAAACAATTGAAGTGGGTGGTCTATGGATTGGGAATTGGAATCTTACCTTTTACATGCATTTACATCATTCCCTTTTTGCTGGGACAAGTCCCGTCGCAAATCACAGAATTCACCGTTATTTTTCAAGCCCTCGTACCCCTGACGCTGGCTTACTCCGTCTCAAGATATAAACTTTTAGACTTGGAGGTCATCCTTAAAAAGGCGGCAACCCTCATCGTATCCTATGTCGTCATCGCTTCCCTCTACCTTGTCGTCAGTTCTCAGACGAAAATCTTTTCCGAAAACAAAATGAACATCCTGATGCTGGGTATTCTGGCGATTTTGCTTGGAGCCACCCTCTTTACGCCGCTAAAAAAACTCATCCAATCCCTGCTGGACCGTTTCATCTATAAGAGAAGCTATAAATACAGAAAGACGCTTCTCAACATCAGTCAGGAACTCAGCCGGGAAAGAGATCTTCATAAATTATCCCAATCTGTTCTCGAACTTATTGCCAATGCCCTCACTCTTGAATACATTGCCCTGCTTCTTCCCATAGAGGGTGAGAACAAGAAATTTTTTATTCTTAAGTCCATGGGAAAACTCCCCACTTCGGCCACACTCTTCATTTTTGAGGACAGTCTTTACTCCCTTCTCAAAAAGAAAGATTCTCTCGTCTCCTATTCTTTTATCGAAAAAAAGGAACAGCAAAAAGACCTCAAAGAAATGCGGACACTCGGGTTTTTTCACATGATGCCCCTTAAAGTGGAAGAAAAACTCATTGGTTGTCTGGGCATGGGAAAAAAAGAGGACAACACCTACCTTAATTCTGAAGATTGGGAGCTGCTGAGGACCGCATCTTCTCCCGTCGCACTAGCCCTTGAAAATGCCTATCTCTATGACCAATCCTACATCAAGGCCATGGAATTAGAAAGACTCAAAAACTACAGCGAGGACATCATCGAGAGCCTGACTGTTGGTGTGGCGGTTCTGGACCAGATCGGAAAAGTGAGCGGATGGAACCGTGTCCTCGAAGAAATATTCTCAAAGAGAAAAAATGATGTTTTGGGCAAACGGCTAATTGATGTGATCGGCAAAAAGAATTTTGCAGGCATATTTCCATCAGACACCCAGCAGGATTTTCGATTGGCCAGTGAAATATCTTTGGACCTGCCGGAAAGTCAAAGCAGAATTTTTGACATCGTCAAAACACCGCTGCTCGATAATAACAGGAAACCATACGGCACCATCATCGTTTTTGAGGACATCACAGATAAACTATCCATGCAGCAGCAGCTTCTCACGTCAGAAAAACTGGCCTCCATCGGCCTGCTGTCTGCCGGAGTGGCTCATGAAATCAATACGCCTCTGACAGGAATATCAAGCTATGTACAGATTCTGCAAAAAAGACTCGCCAAATCCAAACATTCACAAATTCTAGAAAAAATTGAAGCCCAGGCAGAGAGGGTTGGCCGAATTGTGAACAGCCTCCTCAATTTCGCCCGCAATCCATCAGAGACATCCTTCTACCAGGTAGATTTGATGGAAAGCCTTCAAGGTATTGTCTCCCTTATCGACTACAAGCTTAAAAACATGAACATCCAACTGGAGATGAAGCTTTCTCCCATCAAATCTATCTGGGCTCAGGGAGAAAGACTGCAGCAGGTTTTTATCAATATTATTCTTAATGCCCTCGATGCCATGCCGAATGGCGGCACCCTAAAAATCGACCTTGTCCAAGTCAACAAGATGATCGTCATACAAATCGGCGACACAGGCACAGGTATTCAACCTCAACACCTTCCCCATATTTTTGATCCTTTCTTCACAACTAAAGGAATCGGCAAGGGAACAGGCCTGGGCCTTTCCATCAGCTATGCCATCATAAAAGAGCATGAAGGAAATATCACAGTGAAAAGTCAAGACAGGGAGGGGACAATATTTACTGTAACCATCCCCACAAATCTTGACAAACGTCACATAAATAAATCTTTATCAACACAACAGTGAAACAATGGCACAAAAAGGAATTATTCACGTCATCGACGATGAACCGATCATTCACGAAGTTCTAGGTGAATTATTGACATCGGAAGGGTACGCTGTCGAACTCTCCTCCAATGGTGAAGAGGCGCTCAAAAAGCAGCCGGATTTTGAATTCGATCTTATTCTCCTGGATCTGCTCATGCCGGGAATGGATGGAATCACGGTGCTCAAAAAATTAAAGGACGTCGATCCGAGTGCTGTCATCATCATCATCACGGCTTATGCCTCGGTCGAATCAGCTATTGAAGCCATGAAGATAGGAGCTTTTGATTATATCCAGAAGCCCTTCAAACATGATGAACTTCTTCTCACTATTCAAAGGGCCATCAATCTCAAAAAACTCCACGAAGAAAACGTCCGCCTGAAAGATGAATTAAAAAAGAAATTCTGTTTCGAAAACATCATCGGAAAAAGTCAAGTCATGTTGGATGTTTTCGAATTCATCAAAGCTTCCGCACCCACACGGAGCACAATTCTCGTGCAGGGGGAAAGCGGGACCGGAAAAGAACTGGTCGCCCGAGCCATCCATCAAAACAGCGATCGATCAAACGCACCATTTATCATCGTCAACTCGGGTTCCCTTCCGCCGGATTTGCTCGAAAGCCACCTTTTTGGGCATGTCAAAGGGGCTTTTACAGGGGCCATCAGCCATAAAAAAGGGCTTTTCGAAGCCGCACACAAAGGAACTCTCTTTCTCGACGAAATTTCCTCCTTGAACATCGAAACGCAGGCCAAGCTTCTGCGCGTTATTCAGGACAAAGAGTTCATGCACCTGGGGGGCACCACAACTATCCGAGTGGACGTAAGGATCGTAACAGCTACCAACACAGATCTGGAAGACCTTATCGCCCAAAAACTTTTTCGAGAGGACCTCTTCTACCGCCTCAACGTCATCAAAATCGAGCTCCCCTCCCTCAAACAAAGAAAAGAAGACATCCCGCTTCTCGTCAGCCACTTCATACAGGTGTACAGTCAAGAAAATAACAAAAGAATTGACGGCATATCAGAAGACGTGATGAAAGTGTTAGAAAACCACAGTTGGCCGGGGAACATACGTGAACTTGAAAACCTCATTGAAAGAGCCGTGGTTCTGACAAAAAATTCGGTCATAAACAGGGAGAGCCTCCCTCCTTTCCTTCTTGCTCTGCAGAATGGAAATCACAAATCGTTCTCCAGTTCCCTGGGAAATGGAAGCCTGAAAGATGAACTGCAAGCCTTTCAAAGGAAAACAATCATCGAAGCCCTGCAAAGATCCGAGGGGATTCAGAAGAAGGCCGCGGACCTCCTTAATGTTAAACCGACTACCCTCAATGAAATGATCAAGCGTTTGAAAATCAGCACTATCGATTATTCAAGCTAGCGGAAAACACCGGGAACCGCCTCATCAGGATTGAAAACAATCTTTTTTGGTTTTTCTGAAGCTGAAAAACTGAAGTCTTGAATACTTCTCTCGATAAGCAATTTTTTTCGCTTTTTTTCTCCCCCTTCTTTCCACTCAATCCATAGAGGGAAAACAAAAAAATCTTTTGGTTGGACAATTTTCAAATTGAGCTGGTATTGTTCCCCGACTTTTTGCAGAGAATAAGTCACGCTGACTTCAGGCAAGAGGTAAGAATTAAACCAATTTTCGAAAAATGGCTTTAAATCCCTTTCAGAGATTTTTTCGAAGACCTTAATAAAATCACCGGTTTTAGCCTGGCTGTATCGTTTTTGAGTGAAAAATTCTTTAAGAGCCCTAAAAAAAACATCTTGACCGAGATAATCCTTGAGAAGAAAAAGCACAAGTGTCGTTTTGTCATAGACAATGGATTGAAAGGCTTCATAACTGAAATAGCTAATGCGTGATCCCATGGTTATGGCTCCCCAATTCGTCATCCTTTTTGTCCATGAAGAAAATTTTCGGATTATCGCAGAATATGCTCTCTCCCCATACTTTTCCTTTAGATAAAGGACAGAAGCAAACTGGGCCAATCCCTCACTCAACCATTGGTCGTGATAGGAATCCCACGTCACACCATGACCCCACCATTGATGCGCAATTTCATGAGCCAAAAAATATTCCCTCCATCGTGAAAGATCGACAGGACTGTTGCTGAGGGATCGCCGATAAGCCTGGGAAATCTGGAGCATGTCGTTAAGCACGACATATGATGGAGGACTGTGCCCTCCGATTTGGGGCCACAACCTGTGGACTATACTAAAACTTTCATATGGAAAAGGTCCAAACCAGGATTCATAGAGAGTGAGAATTTTTTTTGATTCTTCCAAATAATCCCACTGCTGTCCTCGGACATCAGAGGCTTGGTAATAGTAGAGAGGCAAAGGGCTTGAATCTTCTGCAATTTTAGACAGCTTCCCCACAATGAATGAAAGATACTTCACCGGCTTGTTCGATTCAAAAACATACACAGTAGAACCAACATGTTCGACATCCTTGATGCCCTCCAGCCCCATCAGTTCAGATTTTTCGATCAGGACACCATTGGCAACAAGAGAATACCCAGGGGGAACCGTGATTCTGACATTGGCTGTAAAATAGTCAGTATTGGCCGGCGATGGATACCAGTAAGATGATTGAGTGTACATGTACGTCTCATATCTAAGCGGGATCAAAATATGGGTTTGTTCATCCTGGGGACCGCGAAGCATTTCTGTCAGAGCCGTATTCGGTTCAATTTTTCCTCTATAATAAATCTCGACAGAAGCCGAGTTGCGCTTCCCAAGAGAGGGAGGAAGATACACATAAAGGGTCTGTCTCATCTTATCCAGAGTAAAAAATAATTTCTGTTTCTCCTCATCATTGATCCGGAGGATTTGCAGCTCAGGATTGAATTTAAATTTCAACATATTAAAAGTACCAATTTCAGACTTGACCGCCACCTTGGCCTTCCCGGAAAAATAATAATTGAGAGGACGATAGTTGATTTCAACATCATAGTGAGTGATATCAAATTTCTGTCCTATAGATATAAAAAGCTGCTGTTTGTCATCGTCTGTTTGAGGAGAATAAAGATTGACAATCCTTTGTTCATTCCATTGGTAGAAAGAGATTTCCTCCTCAGCAAAGGGAGAATAAATGTAGGTATAAATCCCGATTTTCTTACCCTCAAATTCTATCACAACCTCATCACCTTGGGGCAAAAATGACAGCCGTTCATTGTTGAGCGAGTTCTCAATCGTGAATGACCTGGAATAATGTTTGACAAATAAGGAGTAGGCCTTGTTTTGTTCTGATTGTGTGATCGGCAGTGCCCCATCACTTGCCGGTGTTATTGTGACATTTTCTTTAAAAAAGGAGTTCGAGCAGCGAATATAGGCATATTTGAGATCATCTGTAAGAACTGGTGTGCCATAGATGAGTTCGAGTTGATGCTGCTCTCTCTCTAAAGAAGGGGCAACCCGAAGGTCTCCTTTCCCGATTATCAATAGGGCGGTGTCTCGGTTCGGGAGATTATCATAAAAAACGGCGGCCTCCCGGAATACAAGTTTAATATCTATGTGATTGATCTCGACAGACTCTGCCCTCTCCATTCTGTCGGAAGGGATTGAAATCTTATACAGAGTTTGAATATCTCCAGCCTCCTCCTTGGAATTGACCAGCCAGGCTCCATCTATTTTGACAAGCCTCAATTGCCACAGCTCAATGATGACAGAAAAAAAATTGTCATATTTGACACGCAGATGAAGATTGATTGTGTTCTCGTCAATCGATCGCAATAAAACTTTATGTATAGAGATCCGCTCCATCTGAAAATCTTCAATTTTACTGGTGATTTTAATCTTTTCAACTTCCCGAATATTTGTTTGAAAAAAACTTAAAAAACCTTCAATATTTTTGGTATTAAAAGCATCCTGTATGTGGAGGATCAAATTGTCGATTTTTTCATCTGGTTCTGAGGCCATTGAGAGAATGGATATCCAAAATAGGCTTATCAACAGCAGGGAAAATACGGTTTTTTGAGTCATACTTTTAAGATTATTATAGCAGATGGGATGCGGCCGGCAAACAGCCCTGCTTAATTGACAATCTATTGACCTAAGTCTTTTTGGCTTTCTTTTTTTGAACCTTTGGCACTGGGAGATCCCCAAAATCCTCTTCCCATGTTATAAGACTGTGATAATAAATCCTGTCCTCATCGTCGATCCCCCTGGTTATTTCGGTCAAGTGAGATGTCTTTGCGCCAAACGCTTCGACAGCATACATAATAGCTTTTTCAGAATCAACATCATCTCCACATGTGTAAATATCCAGAGCTCCGTAGCCGAATTCCGGCCATGTGTGCGTAGAAATATGTGACTCTGAAATAACGATTACACCGCTGACTCCATTAGGAAGAAACTTATTGAAAGATACTCCGCAAATTGTAGCTCCAGCAATCTCAGCAGCTTTAACTAAAATCTGCTGCACTTTGGACACACTGCCAATAATCTCAGGATCACACCCCGAAGCCTCGACAATATAGTGATGACCAATGGGCTTGTGGAGTTTTTTAGCCATAGTGGACTCCTCGCTAGGTTTTCATTTTAAATGCCCCACAACAATTAATCAATCATTCTCCAGCAACAGAGCCGGACGGAACCCTTACGTATTCTGCCCCCATCACATGCGAATGTGGATGGTGACAGACATACGACGTCCATCCGGCTCGACTGGGGGTGCTTTCTTACTAGACAATGACACGACGCTCTTCCTTGACAACATTCAGGACGATATGGGTGACAGATCTATAGACGTTTTTTTGAGAGAGCAGATTTTTAATAAAATCATTGAGATCCTGACGATCCTTAAAACGGCCAATAATCATGGAATCCCACTCCCCTGTAATATCATAGACAGCCATAACACGAGCATCACGGGCAATACTTCTTTGTGTTTCCAACAATTTTCCCTGAGATATCCGGAGAGCAATAACCGCCATCAACTCCATGCCAAAATAGCCAGCGTCAACGAGGGGAACATATCCCTTGATCACTCCAGATTCCTCAAATTTCTTTACTCGGTGAATGACGGCGGTTACAGATGTTCCTACGTCCTTGGCCACCTCACGGAAGCTTTTTCTGGCGTTTTCATTGAGGGACTGTATGATTTTTTTATCCAACTCATCAGCCATCTTCACCTCCATACAATTGTCTTTTATTATCTCGCATTATACACTTAATGGCTTAAATTATCAAATATATCTTGACATTTGTAGCGTTATGTCCATATTATACCTACAATTGTTTTTAAGTGTTTTCTTGGAGGAACAATGACTAGATATGAATACCCCGACGAAGAATGTTTTGGTTTGGACTCTGAAAGGCAGGTGCTGGACATCGTTCGCAATCCAAAAAACAAGATTGAATTTATTCGCATTCTGTTTTCGGACATCTTGGGAAGACGTATGGATTTTTCTATTCCAAATGCGGAGTTGGAAAAAACCTTTATGGATGGGAAAGGATTTGATGGATCTTCCGTAGAGGGTTTTGTTCGAATAGAAGAAAGCGATCTGGTTATCAAGCCCGATCCTACAACCTTTCGAGTTTTACCTTGGACGTATAGGGGCTTTGAAGAAAGGACTTACTGGAGAGAAGCCATCATGTTTGGAGACATCCTTACTCCCGAAGGAGATCACTTTGAAGGAGATTCACGATACATCTTAAAAAAAATCCTGTCAAAGGGGCACAAAGAATTTGGGATCACGGATTTTAAAATAGGCCCTGAACTTGAGTTTTTCATATTTCCGGATAAAAAAACGGCCGCACCAATGGACGATGGCGGGTATTTTTTTAGCGGTGTACATGGTGAGCTGCGAAAGGAGATTCAAATCCTTCTAAAAAAAATGGGGATTGA
>JAUWVG010000397.1 GCA_030617525.1 Candidatus Aminicenantota bacterium
GTTTTAGTAACTTCAGAGATATCCTTAGGAAGGCCTAATTGAGTACCACAATCACCACAGAAGCTTTGTGTATCAGGATTATCCTCAGAACACTTTGGACACTTCATACTTTACTTTCTCCATTATTTAACTCGGAAAAGAATAACAGGAAAGAATTTTTGAGTCAAATGCAAAGAATGGGGTGGATGATGGTACGCCCCAAGACAGATTCGAACTGCCGACCTACTGATTCGTAGTCAGACAGTTCACCAGAATCAGAATTGACAGAAATGATTGATTAAAGATAAGTATTAAAGATATCAACAGCAGTGGACGACCTTAAATAATTTGACATTCACTTTTTTTTATAATATTTATCTTACAGATTGAAAGCGGGAGAATAGAAGAAAAAATGCCAAGGGACAAGTTCGACTTGCCGAGAATAATAATAAAAACTAAAAAATCAAAGAAGGAGGGCGCCTGTGAATTTATCTTCGAACATTAAATCCAGATCATTTAGAATTGTAAAATCCAATGGATTCCGTGGGATTAAATTAAGACGATTTATTTTGCCTGCTTTGGTCATGCTTATAGCTTTAACGTTTTTTACACAGGCCTACGCCACTTCATCTTCTCTTTGGAATGCAGCGGACGCAAAGAAGCAGAAGGGGAATATTATGATTGACGGAGCACAAACCGGAAGGAATATCTCTTATTTTGCAGATATGGATAGAACAGCAGGGCATGTCTATCATGAGAATGGACATAGCTACATTATCGAGCATGCCATTCGGTTGCTCCGAGAGGACGGTTATGGCAATTGGGCCGACTTTGCTCAATCTTACATTCTCCATCTTTCCAGCGGAGCGGTTCACGCCGATGCCTACAAAGGTCGTGTGCAGATTCGGATACAGCTTGAAGTTCTCTGGGGACTCTTCTCCAAGGACCTGCACACATTTGATCTGACCTGTGCGGGCGGCTGTGAACATTACCACAATTGTGATGATGGCACCGGGCTGAACCTAACAGGTTTTAACATTATCAGCGAGGCCGCGGATTATCTTATCAAGATCCTGACGATTCTCGGCCCGAGCAATTACACCTTTGGTCTCGTAAATCTGGATATCGAAATAGATCCGGACATTAGAAACCAATATGATTCGGGAGCCGACCTCTGTGTGGAACACTTCCGCAATGCGGTCGAAACCTGGAAAAATGGTAAAGTGCAATATCCCGGCCGTTCGGAGCAAGAGAGCGCAATGTACGAGCTCGGCTGGGCCTGCCACCTTATGGCAGATCTCACTGTTGCCCAGCATCTCTATGAAAAATTCATAGGAGGGCACAGCGATTACGAAAATTTCGCCGACGGGAAAGGGGATCTGCCAGGATATCATGCAAAAAAGGGGGACTTCGCCAAGAATTTGGCTAATAAGAACTGGGGGGCTCGCCAGTTAACCGAAAATTTGACCAAGACCATGTTTTATAATCATCCTGAAAACTTCCAACAAGCTGAATACGGGGGAGACAAAGAGCGGGAGAAGGCCCTCAGGCTCGCACTGCCACTAGCCGAACAGCACACCGCAGCACTCATTGCAAGCTTCATGAGGGAAATCGGGATTCCAAAAAACCTTCCGCCTCTTAGGGGCTATGTATCTGTGAAGGGAAAGGCCGAAAAGGTACCTGGTGCCTTTGTCTTCTATTCTCCCATCAACCAGATCGAACAGAATGTGGATTGGACAGACACCTGGAGAGGGTGGAATTACGTTCGAGCCAACAACCAAGGTTTCTACTCTATTCCTGTAACGGGAAATACAAAATACTGGCTCCGACCGGCAATGCCAGGTTACAGTTTCGATGGTACGACGGATGCGAACCTCGAGTTCGGGAAAAAAGTCTGCCCAGTCGAATATTGGCAACCTGGTGGAGTCGTCGATTCCGACATGCTATTTTTTTATATGGACCCTCTTCCACAGATCAAGGTCGCAGTCCTTCATCTTCCGGGCCAGCAGAAGACAGTTATGGCAAAGATGCCCATGCAGAATATCGGGATCGGAACTCGAACGGACTTTATCCGATCCGGAGCTCAACTTTCGAAATCTGCCACCAAAATTTCGCCTGCCCTGGCATCGGCTATCTCGCGAAGCCTATTACAGGCCGAATGCTCCCAAAACGTCATCGGTGTTCACGATAATGACCTCCAATTGCCCAAGGAGACGACCATCTATCTCCAGCTCTCAAATCTTATAGATGCTTCTAAAGGGAGTGTTTTAGTATCGGCAGTTGAAATAAACAACACGGTCGACCGTTTTCGGTCCAATTGGAGGTCCAGCGGATTGCCCATAACAGCCTCCGGAGCCTTGAAGGCATCCAATCCCGACAAACCTCAATTCCAAACACTAGGACATATCGATTCCAGTGGATTCCAAAAATTGAATAGCCAATTATCAAAAATTTCTGACGCCCGTTCTGGAGTTGGCGATCGCCAGATCTTCAGTTTTATCCCCCCGTCGGTTGATGGTTCCCGAACGTCTCTTCTTTTAGACAACGGTTTGGTCCTGGTGCCATCGCTCCAGGGAGCGGAGATCGAAGTAAGCACTGTTTCCGGTCCAGGAAGATTGCAAGCCCAGTCCTCACTGCGTGTAAAGACTAATGAAGACGGGCGCGCAGCCTTCCGAATAAGATCAGGTAGCCATGCTGGACTTATAAGGTTGCAGTTCAAGGTTATCAAAAATCCTGCTGCCTCGAAGATTCTCCCCACCGAAGTCCTGGAGATCCATGTCCAACCGCGAGTAAAGGGCATCGATCCAAAGACAGAAACTCAAATTCAGCTGGAATCCGTTTTTCTGATGAAAATCCAAGAGGCCTATGCTCTTTCTAGTGAATCCGGTTCTGAAAAATTCCGAACAACCGTTCAACTAGGAAAACAGGGATTAGTCCACGAAAGTATAAAGACGAGGACGGATGTCATTCAGGCTCCTCAAGCGAAACCAGAAAAGATCCAGACGCAAACATTCGATCAAGAAAAGTTCCGCGAAGCACAGGCTAGAACACCTCAAAAAAACGTCATAGATATCAGCGGCCAGTGGAGAAGCAATGTCGGATTAGTCTATGAAATATCCCAAAGTGAAATAGGATTTACTTGGAGAGTCATCGACAGGGATCAGAGAGGTGAGGGAAACATCACTGGAGATTCCATCAACGCAAGATGGTGGGGAGCCTTGGGAGAGGGATCGGCCGTGGGAAGGATCGAAGATATCAATGAAAGAGGCGTGGTTCAGAAAATCGTTTGGAGGAATGGAGTAATTTTCTTCAGATAAGCATCTCTTTCAATACACAATTACGATTTTAATTCCTAACAGGTCGTTGGGATGGAATCATCAAAGATTCCTTTTCCATCACGATATCGGGGTCGGTCCAACCCTTAAAGTCCATTAATTCTTTGTGAGCCCTCCTGTAAAGCAAGACAGCCTCGATCCGGACTGATCCGGTCTCGGGGGCCTGAAAAAGATATTCACTGGTGTCAGAGTCGAATGCTCTGATCCGCGTATCCTCGACGATGCGTGTA
>JAUWVG010000450.1 GCA_030617525.1 Candidatus Aminicenantota bacterium
AAGACAATGATAAACTGGATGTAACTATAGGGGTTAATACTACACACTTTGGCGCTATCACTCTGAGTGATAAGGCCAAGGTTGTTGGCGATGCACTCATCGGCTATGAAGGCGATCCCGATAATATCCTCTTACTCGACAAAGCGAAAGTCACAGGGGAGAAAACCGCATTTGCCGAGCCCCAAGAACTTCTCCCTATAGAAGCTCCACAAGGACTTCCCTGGCGAGGAGAAATAAATTCGGAGGATGGAACATTCGAGATAAGTGAAAGCGGTGAGTATTCTTCGATTTATCTAGGGAAAAAAGCCCAGCTGAAAATTAAAGAAGATGTGACCCTTTACATAACAGGCGATTTTTTTATGGCCAACGGATCCAAGTTTATTGTTGAGGAGGGCGTTAACGTCCAGTTATACCTGGCAAGTTCGTTTCATATGGAACATGGTTCACAGTTCAATAAAACATCCGAAGATCCAACCGATCTCCAAATATGGGGAACGGAAAGTTTCACTGGGGATTTTTATTGGGGATCCGAAAGTGAATTCTGTGGGGCCGTCTATGTTCCTCAAGGAAATATAATATTAACTGGAAACATGGAGTATTATGGAGCAGTCGCGGCGAAAACCATTTATATCGATGCCAACACAAAACTGCATTATGATATAGCCCTGCAGGATATCCAAACACCGTATTACCAACCCTTCTTCACCGTCCTCTCCTGGCAGGAAAAGCTCGTGCCTTAGTTTTTTTTAGTTGCGTCTGTCTTTTTTAAAGCTGCCGGAGGAAGACTTCATAATCCTGCTTTGTGTTCAGATTTTTCAGTATGGAATCCATATCCAAGGTGACATAATCTGTTTTGCACATATCATAGAGGGGGAGGAGGGAATGAATGTGATCTTCAATAAGCTCCTCCATTAGAGGGAGGATGGATTTCGAATAGACGGCAAACAACGGCTCCACTCGTCCGCTGGGGGAAACAGGAACAACGATGTCAAAATTTTTCCCTTGAAGGAGGATTTTGTCCAAAACTTTATAAGGAATCTTTGGGATGTCGCAGGCGATTACGAAGTTTTTTTCGTGTTGTGAGACAGCTAGGGCGCTTTTTATTCCCATCAAAGGACCGAATCCCTGTTTCTCGTCCACAACCAGTTTTTGATTCAAGAATTTGAATTTATCGGATTCAGAAACGCTGACGAGTGTCTCTCCGAAATACTCTTCTAGCTGCTGCAGGACATATTCAATGAGGGTGCCTCTGCCTACAGGGAGTAGAGCTTTGTCCTGATTCATCCTCCTGCTGCTTCCACCGGCGAGGATTATCAGGGTATAGGGGAGTGCGCTGCTTTGTTCCTTGTTTTTCATATTTCCTCATCATAATTCCCGAGTTTCTAAAAGACAAGTCGAAGCAACCGCATTGACATCCTTCTAGGAGCAGTCAATAATGCAAATATTCACGGTGAGAAGGTCATGGAAGGCTATAGAAATTTAAAAGAGCTGATTGAGCCTGTCTATCCCGGGCTTTTGGATTCCATCCAAAACACAATCAAGAAGGCCGAAAAAGACTATGAGAAGGACCGGAAGAAAGAGCAGGACAGCTTTCTCTGGGAGCATTCCGTTTTTGTGGCGATTGTGGCTTTAAAAATTTGTCGATTGGAGAATAAAGATCCCCTAATTCCTGTGGTGGCAGCACTTTTTCATGATGCCGGCAAATTTGAGGGGGGGCAATATCAAAAGAACGACATCCCAGAAGAAAAAACTTCCGCCCGGATTGCAGCGGAAATCTTAGCCTCTTTTGATTTAAACAAGTCCGAGATCGATCTTATCGTTTCAGGTCTTTTAGCCTTGTATGATGAAGATACAAAGAACAATTTCATTGCCGATATCATCCATGATGCCGATTTTTTGTCCAAAAGTGGATATCTAGGAGTGGCTAATTTTTTTATGAAGTCAGCCAAAAGGGATTTGAACCTATATACATCCCTCACACAAAATTTAAGCAAGGAGTTGACCTACGCTTCTGTTCTGCCAAAAAATATGAGGACGCCGGCGGGAAAAAAACTGGCGGAAAAAAGATCTCGAGATATTCGTCTTTTTTTTGAGGGACTCCTGCAAGAACTGCGGGATTCGGATATTGCAAGATTTGAAAAAAGAGAAGAGACTTTGCCCTGTCCCCAAAAAACAGGTGAGAACTTAAAATTTATACTGGTTTTTCCAGAAACCTGCCCTTCCTGCGCAGAGGGAATGAGCCCGGAATATTCCTTTGTTCAGGGAATAAAATGTACAGAGCTGGCTGCTCTTATCTCCTGTGTGAGTTGTCCGTCCGAAATCCGGATATCGTTCTGCCTCCCTGAAATCACTGGCTAGAATTTGTTTTATCTCAATCTGGAGCATTTCCATTTCTGTGATTTCAAAAATGAGTTCTGTAAAGTGATACGAAATCACGCGTAGTTTTCCCCAGCGAGGAAAACTCGCACGATTCCGTCCTCGCTCTCATCTCCCCGTCACGGGGAGATGAACCATGCCCGCTCGTCCTCCATACGGATTTCTCCATCATCTTCCCAGAACTCTAAATAAATCACGGAAATGGAAATGCTTAAATCTCAATCCGAAAGTTTGACATTTTGGCGGGCTAAAAATATTATAAAAATAAATGAACGACCTACTGGGGGCATCCATGAAAAAAGTAAAATGTATTTCGTTAGTAAGTTTAGTCTGTGCAGCCTTAATCGTAAGTGTTTTTGCATGTAAGAAAAACCCATCAGAAAAAGTCAAGGCAGACAGCTCTGCGTATGAATGGGTGACCATTGATGAATTTTATATTCCGGAAGACTTTGTCGAAGAATTCATAAAAAATGATTCTGCTGAGAGAGGCCGTCTTCCTGTCCAGATTAAAAACTATGGGAACAACACGTCTGTGCTCCGTAAGTTCAAAGGGAGAAATTTTGCCGGTCCTACCGAAGCCCAGGTTAAGATGATGTA
>JAUWVG010000455.1 GCA_030617525.1 Candidatus Aminicenantota bacterium
CTGACGATGTATGCTATCAGGGTGAAAATAAGTTCCAGTCGGACACCATGGCAGAAGGATACGACGGGTGCGGTCTCTGTCTCGTCGAAATTGAGGGTCGAAAAAATCCCGTCTTGTCCTGTATTACAGATGTTGAAGATGAGATGAAAATCGTGACGTCAGGGGACTTGGTTCAGTCTCTGCGGCTCGACGAGATGAACAAGATATTTTCCAGCTATCCTCATGACTGCCCTCAGTTTGATGTGTGTGAGCTGCGTAAAGTCGCCGAATATGTCGGCCTTAAGGACGATATCAACCGATATGTTCCTAGAGATCTCTACATTGAAGACAACAAACCGCTGTTTATCAGAGACTACAACCTCTGCATCGGTTGTCTTCGCTGTGTCCGTGTTTGTTCAGATCTTGTGGGGGCGAAAGCTCTGGGTTATACGAGTTCAAAAGGCAAGATCACTGTCGGGACGAAAAACCCGTCCATCGAAGAATCCGGGTGTGTGTACTGTGGTGCGTGTGTTGAAGTCTGTCCCACAGGAGCCCTGCGGGATAAAGACCTCAAACCCGGTGACAGGAAATTGGCTTTGATTCCCTGCCGGGCTGCTTGTCCGCTGGAGATGGATGTGCCAACCTATGTCCACTTTATCGCCCAGGGCAGTTTCGATGAAGCGGCCCGGACCATCAGAGAAAAAACTCCCATGGGGATGAGTTTAGGGCATATCTGCCATCATCCCTGTGAGACCGTGTGCCGCAGGGGAGAGCTCAGTGAGCCTATTGCCATCTGCAACCTGAAAAGATTAGCTCTGGAAACCAAGGATGCAATCCTGACAGAGAAGACTGAAACAGCTCCGCCGACAGGAAAAAAGGTAGCCATTGTCGGAGCCGGACCGGCCGGACTTGTGGCGGCATACTATCTGACTGTTTTTGGCCATGATGTTACGGTTTTTGAAGCTTTGGCTGAGGCAGGAGGGATGCTCCGCTGGGCCATTCCCGAGTACCGCCTTCCCCGCCAAATCATACTGCATGAAATCAGAACACTCGAGGCAATGGGCGTCAATATCCGGACAAACAGTCCTGTGGATACGAATTTTTTCCGTGACGAGCTGGATCAAGAAAAATGGGATTCTGTTTTTCTGGCGACCGGAGCTCAGGCAAGCAAAAAAATAGATGTTGAAGGCCTATCTCTTTCGGAAGTGTATTGGGGCTTGGATTTTCTCCGGGAGGCCAAGGAAGGATGGGCACCTGAGGTGGGTGAGAACGTCGTGGTTATTGGAGGCGACAATGTGGCGCTGGATGCGGCTATGACTGCTCTGCGTCTCGGAGCGGAGAAGGTTGTTCTTGCCTGTCTGGAGAAAAGAGACAAAATGCCGGCATTTGAACGGGAAATCGAAGAAGCGGAAAAAGAGGGGATTGTCCTTAAACCGGGTTGGGGTGTTAAGAAAATTTTTGGCGATGGTACAAGCGTGTTGGGTGTCGAGCTTATAGCCTGTGCCTCTGTATTTGACAAGGAGGGCTATTTTTGTCCTGTCTATGATGAATCGAATGCAGCAAAAATCCAGGCCGACAGTGTCATTTTAGCCGTTGGACAAGAACCTGACGTGAACTATCTTCCTCCAAACACCGGCATTCAAATTCTAGAGGATAACACACTAAAAACAAAACCAAATAGTCTTGAAACCGACAGACCTGGTTTTTTTGCAGGTGGTGAAGCCAGATCCGGTCCGGCTTCGGCCGTAGAAGCCATGGCTGAGGGAAGGCGGGCCGCTTCGTCGATCGATAGATTCCTGGGAGGTCAAGGACTGGATGAGGGCGGGCAGGAAGTAAAGTTTTTTGATAGGGGGCTTTTGTGGAGAGGACAGGAAGAAAACTTTTGTGCTCTTGATCGGGCCGATATGGCCGAGCTCCCTGTTGAGGAACGCACCGGATCTTTTGCACTGCCTCAGTTAGGATACAGTGCAGGAGAAGCTGTGGCCGAGGCCGACAGATGTTTGAAGTGCCACCTGAGGTTTCTTCTCTCTCCTGTTGTGCTCCCTCCTGAAACAGGGCCAGCTCCCTTTCGGGAATGAAGACGTCGATGATCTTTTTTAATTGATTAAATGTTTGGAGGGAATCATGAAGAAGGAAAATAAATTTTGGTTGCGATTATTGCATGTTCTATTTGTATTATGTTTTGTATCGACGGTATTTTGTGCTCAGGAGAGCTTCGATGCCAGAGTTAGTTATACAAAAAAAGAAGTAATGGTTCCTATGCGCGATGGAGTGAAACTTTTCACACAAATATATACTCCCAATGACCAGAGCAAACAATATCCTTTTATGTTTTTCAGCACACCATATGGGATACATTTTTACGGGACGAAAATGAACAGACTTACACTGGGACCCAATGAACTTTATGCAGAAGAAGGTTTTATTTTTATTTATCAGGACGCTCGCGGTAAGTTTAGATCCGAGGGTGAGTTTGTGGTGATGCGGCCGCACATAAGCGAAAAAAAAGGTCCGCAGGACACCGATGAGAGCAGCGATATATACGATACAATTGAATGGCTGCTGCAGAACATTCCCAATAATAATGGAAGAGTTGGACAATGGGGAATTTCCTATCCGGGATTTCAAACCGTAATGGGCATGATCGATGCCCATCCGGCCATGAGGGCATCGTCACCGCAGGCTTCGCCCTCGGATATGTGGATTGGTGATGACTTTCATCATAATGGCGCATTCCGTCTTATGTATACATTCGGCTGGCTTTCAAACAATGCGGCCGCAAGGTCTGGACCATCAGAAAGGCGGCGCAGCGCAAGATTCGATTATGGAACCCCAGATGGGTATAAATTTTTTATGGAGCTTGGTCCTCTATCCAATGTAGATAAAAAGTATTTTTTTAATCGCGTTCCTACCTGGAATGAGTATATGGAACACGTCGATTACGATGAGTACTGGGAGAGACAAGAGGTT
>JAUWVG010000500.1 GCA_030617525.1 Candidatus Aminicenantota bacterium
ACCACTTTTCTTAATCCATCCCGTGCTCAGACATACACTGAAGAATCAGGGCCAGGCCTTCCAAACATGAATAACTTTCTCGATATTAATTGAATTCTGTAGAAAGTTTTTCATGTTTGGAAGGCCTGGCCCTGATTCTTCAGTGTATGTCTGAGCACGGGATGGATTAAGAAAAGTGGTACGCGTCTTCTTGGAAATTCTCTCTTTGGTGAGCAAGGTTTACGCGCGGAGTTACGGAGGCGCCGAGAGGAACGATGAGGGAATGGCGTTAAAAATCCGAGTGGAGCGCTTCCACCTTTTCAGATTTTTTCTTGCGTGATTTCTAATCACTTTTTTGAACTCCTTCTTGAAATCACGGAAATGGGGATGCTTCCGCACAGGTTTTAGATTGCAAAAATGGTGGCAAAGAAATAAGATGAAAGATACTATTTTTCGAGGAGGACACATGAAACGAGGAAAATATGTACTGATCATTTTTCTTGTTTTTTTCATACTCATTGTGGCAACCCTGACTTCATTTATCTATTTTGAATTCAAAAAAACTCCGACAATTAAAACCCGATCTTATTTAGAAATCAATCTCTCGGGAGAAATAAACGAAAAATCCGAACCCGATTTTTTCACTTCTCTTATTGGAGTCAGGCCTCCACTCTCCATGTATGACATCTGGAGAAACATCCAGAAAGCCAAACATGACAGCCGTATTAAAAGTCTGGTTCTGCGCTTAGGTCAACTCCAATGCGACTGGGCAAAGATCGAGGAAATCCGACAGAGCGTTCTCGACTTCCGCACTTCAGGGAAAAAAGTCTTCGCCTATATCGGCGAAGTTTTAGAATTTGACAAGGAGTATTACCTCGCTACAGCGTGTGACAGTATCATCCTTCACCCTCTTGGCACTTTGATTATTAATGGAATTGGGGGGTATGTCCCTTTCATCAAGAACGCTTTGGATAAGCTCGGCGTCGAAGCCGAATTCGAACATGTAGAGGAATATAAAACAGCAGGGAATCTGTTCACTGAAGAAGGTTTCACACCTGCTCACAGAGAAATGATGGAATCCATTTACGAAAATATTTTCAATATCTATGTCCAGGGGGTAGCCGAGGCTAGAGGAAAAAAAGAATCTGAAGTTCGCGACCTCATTGATCAAGCCTTTTTCCGAGCGGACCTAGCAAAAAAAACAAACTTGATAGATGAAGTGTTGTACGAAGACGAATTCTTGAATTTCATTCAAGAGGGAGGCCAGAGGATTTCCCGAATCAGTCACAGCCAATACACTAAAATCTCACCCTCATCGCTGGGATTAAACAAAGGAAAAAAGATAGCACTTCTCTATGGAATAGGTCTTATCCACTCGGGTGAGGGTCTCAACAAAACGATCGGCAGCAAATCCATAGCCAGGCTTATCAAAAGCGTTAGAAATGACATCACTGTTGCTGCCCTCATTCTTCGTATCGATAGTCCAGGCGGTTCTGCACTGGGCTCCGATGTCATCTGGAGGGAAATTGCTCTCACAAAAAAGAAAAAGCCGGTGGTGGTATCCATGTCTGATATCGCCGGTTCAGGAGGATACTGGATCGCCATGAATGCCGACAAAATAGTGGCCCAACCTCAAACGCTCACTGGCTCGATTGGAGTTGTCTCAGGAAAATTCAACATGGCCAAACTTTTTGACAAATTGGGCATCACGGCAGAAAGGATTGCTTTGGGCAAAAGAGCGGACATGTTCACCTCTTTCCGCAGTCTCACTGATGAGGAACGATCTCTCCTGAAGACAGAGATCCTCTGGATCTACGACAAATTCATCACAAAAGTCTCTCAGGGAAGAAACCTCAAAAAAGAAGACGTAGACAAGATCGGACGCGGCAGAGTTTGGACTGGGCAGCAAGCCAAAGATTTGGGATTGATTGATGAAATTGGGGGATTGGCCAAAGCCATTGAACTCGTCAAGGAGCTGATAAATGTCCCCCCAGGAGAAGATGTGAAACTTGACGTGTGGCCCAAAAAACAGCCCCTCTTCAGCGGCATGTTCCAGAGACGATTGATTAAGTCTCAATCCGGCTTGGAATCCAAATTTAATCAGATGCTCCAGACATTCCAGCTTCTTCAGAATGAAAGAACCTTAACTTTGATGCCGTTCTGGGAAGCCCCCAAATAGCAGAAGAGCAAGGATTCTAGGGGTCAAGGGTTCCAGGGTTCGAGTGTTTTTTTCTAATGATTTAATTTATTAGTCTCAATATAATCCAGGTCCCCAGATAATAATATCGGAGTTTCTATCTCACGCTATGATTCTTAATTTTTTTTAAAATTCTTAAATAATTTTCGCTCGAATCCTTGACCCCTTGATCCCTCGACCCCTTTTTCTTTCAAAAGGCATAGGAATCGGGGCAGATTGTCTTGAAATCACAATAATTGCAGTTATGCCAATTTGGTTTCGCCCCGAAATCCTGGCTTCTTATCCCCTCTTTGACCTCTTCAATTTTGCTCATGGCTTGTTTTAATTCAGATTCTGTTTTTTCGGCATGTCCAATGATATCCGATTCCAAAAAATAGAGCCTGACTTCGTGAAGACTTTCCTCCCG
>JAUWVG010000186.1 GCA_030617525.1 Candidatus Aminicenantota bacterium
ATCAGGAGCCAATTATATGAATTCCCAGTTAATCAAAATGGAAGCTTTAATGGAGGGTTATGTGGAAGGTATTGCCCTCAATACCAGCGGTAATGTGAGTGAGGGGAGCGGAGAAAATATTTTTGTTGTAGTAAACGACATCATTCATACACCTCCCTTATCGTCCTCCATCCTCCCGGGAATCACGCGAGATACCGTGATTCAACTCGCCCGCGAAAAAGGATTATCAGTCGTCGAGGAGGTTATCCCCAGAGAGATGCTTTACATAGCAGATGAAGTACTGTTTACTGGTTCTGCCGCAGAAATTACTCCCATTCGCTCCATAGACAAAATTTCTATCGGCAGCGGTAAAAGAGGCCCCATTACAAAAATCCTCCAGGATGCATTTTTTTCGTACATCAGGGGAGAAAGAGAGGATAAGTTCAATTGGTTGACCCATGTTAAATTAAACTAGAGGGGAAAATCATGGATATCAATGAATTGTTAAAAATTGCGATAGAGAGTGAGGCTTCTGATCTTCATCTGAAAGTTGGAAATTTCCCAGTTCTCCGCATCCATGGAGAATTAGAGTCTTTGACTAAGTTTCCAAAACTGACTCCTAGTCTCACACAAAAACTTGTCAACCAAATTACCAATGAGTATCAGAGAGAGAAACTCAAACAAGATCTGGATTTGGATCTCGCTTACAGTTTAGAGGGTTTCGGAAGATTTAGAGGCAGTATATTTCAACAAAGAGGCAGTTTGGCTATTGTCTTGCGGATCATCCCTTTGGAAGTAAAATCCATTAAAGAGCTCCTTCTTCCTAAAGTCCTCGAGAAGATCGCTCAAGAGCAAAGAGGACTCGTTTTGATCACTGGATCGACCGGTTCGGGAAAAACAACATCGCTTGCGGCCATTATTGATCACATCAATCGGCATAGAAAAGATAACGTCATCACTATTGAAGATCCGATTGAGTTTCTTCACCAGGACAAAAAATGCATGATCAGCCAGAGAGAAATTGGGTTAGATGTCCAGTCCTATTCTCGAGGGCTCATCTCATCTCTTCGTGAAGATCCTGACGTGATACTCGTGGGAGAAATGCGGGACATAGAGACAATCGGAACATCTCTGCTTGCCGCTGAAACCGGCCACCTTGTTTTGAGCACGCTTCATACAGTGGATGCTCCCGAAACGATCAACAGGATTATTTCTGTCTTCCCCCCTCACCATCAAAGACAGCTTCGTCTTCAGCTGGCATCCATCCTCAAAGCTATCATATCCATGAGACTCATTCCAAGAAAAAATGGTGTGGGCAGAGTTCCTGCTGTAGAGGTGATGATCAACACTCCTTTTATATCAGAATGCATTCAAGATAGAGAAAAAACTCGACTTATAAGAGACTCGATTGCCAAAGGTGTATCTCAATACGGAATGCAAACCTTCGATCAGTCAATTTTTCAGCTATATAAGGATGGCTATATCTCTTACGAGCAGGGTTTGAAATATTCTTCCAGCCCTGATAATTTTAAACTTAAGGTTATGGGAATCCGATCGACACTCGATGTCGCTTTGGAAGACATGGAACTGGCTATGGGAGACGTCGAAAGAGAAAATGAAGGTGAGGAAGAGAGAAAAAAATGAAAGCACAGGAGATTCGGGAAAAATTTATTGATTATTTTGCCCGGAATGAACACAAAATCGTTAAAAGTTCATCTCTTCAACCTAAGGATGATCCAACCCTCCTCTTTACTAACGCAGGAATGAACCAGTTTAAAGATATCTTTCTTGGTTTAGAGAGCCGGACTTATAAAAGAGCCACTTCGGTCCAGAAATGCATGAGAGTCAGTGGAAAACACAACGACCTGGAAACGGTTGGCACAACCAACAAACACCATACGTTTTTTGAAATGCTTGGAAACTTCTCATTTGGTGATTATTTTAAGAGAGAAGCCATTGAATTCGCATGGGAACTTTTAACAGATGTTTTCAAGATGGACAAAGACAGTCTGTATTTCACTGTGTATAAGGATGATGATGAGGCCTTCAAGATCTGGGAAGAAGGCATAGGGATATCCCGGGAGAGGATTTTCCGGTTTGGGAAAAAAGACAATTATTGGGCGATGGGGGAAACAGGTCCATGTGGGCCATGCTCTGAGATCCACATTGATCTCGGATCCGATTTGGACGAAGGAGATCCCAGCCGTCTCATTGAGCAGGGAAGTGATCGGTTTCTTGAACTCTGGAACTTAGTCTTCATGCAGTTTTTTCAGGATGAAAAAGGTCAGCTCCATGACCTCCCGTCTCCCTCTATCGATACAGGTATGGGTCTTGAACGTGTGGCCACAGTTCTTCAGAACAAATCGAACAATTTTGACACCGACTTATTCTTTCCTTTGACAAGTGCGATTAGCGACTTCTGTGGAATGGAATATCCTTCAGATGAGAAGACAGATGTGTCTGTAAGAATTATCGCTGACCATATTCGTGCTGTTACATTTCTTATCGGAGATGGAATCATGCCCTCGAATGAAGGACGAGGATATGTCTTGAGACGTTTGATACGGAGAGCTTTCCGTCAAGGCAATACATTGGGACTCGAGGATCCGTTCCTTTACAAACTGGTTGGCCAGGTGATTGATATTATGAAAGATGCCTATCCGGAACTTCTCTCTTCTGCCGAGTACATTTCAAAAGTTTGCCTTTCAGAGGAAAGGCGCTTTGCTCTCACGCTGGCCTCAGGACTCAAACCCTTTAATCAATTTGTCCAGGAAACGAAACAAGCAGGACAAACAACTCTTGCTGGCGATAAAGTTTTTAAACTCTATGATACATTTGGCTTTCCCCTTGATTTATCCAAAGAATTGGCCGAAGATGACAACTTATCTGTGGATGAATCCGGTTTTTTAAAAGAATTGGAAAAGCAGCGCCAGCGTGCGCGTCTCTCTTGGAAAGGGGAATCCAAACAAAAAGAAATAAAATCCTTTGAGGGTTTTAAGGATTTATCTGTAAATTTTGTTGGATACGAACAGGAGAAAGTCGAAGAATCTTGTGTACTTGCTCTTTTGAAAAACGGACATCCGATTCAAGAGTTGATTGAAGGGGACTTGGGGGAGATTATTCTTGAAAAAACCCCTTTTTATGCCGAAGCAGGCGGACAGATTGGTGACTCCGGAGTTCTGCAGAATCCTCACTTTTCTGCACTTGTGGAAAGCACATATTTTCCGATTCCTGATCTGATTTCTCATAAAGCTAAAGTGATATCAGGAAAACTTCATGTCGAAGACATCGTTGAAGCATCAATCGACAGTGTCAAACGCCGCGCGATCAGTAAAAACCATACTGCGACCCATTTGCTTCATGCGTCTTTACGACAAATTCTCGGGGATCATATAAAACAGGCCGGTTCGCTTGTTTCTCCAACTCGTTTTAGGTTTGATTTCACTCATTTTTCTGCTCTCAATGATTCAGAGATGAGGCACATTGAAACACTCATAAATGAAAAAATTCAACACAATATACCTGTTCAAACCAAATTGATGACTCTAGAGGAGGGATTAAAATCGGGTGCAACAGCGATTTTTGAAGAAAAATACGGAGAACAAGTCAGAATGGTCACAATTGGGGATTTCAGCAGGGAACTCTGCGGAGGGGTCCATGTTCACAGAACAGGCGATATCGGATTATTCAAGATTGTTTCTGAAACAAGTATAGCTGCAGGAATGAGACGTATTGAAGCCATAACAGGGTTAGAAGCCGTTAAATACACACAAGAAATTGAAGAAAATATTGCCGATATTCAATTCCAACTCAATTCTCCCAGAAAAGATATCCTTATGCAGATAGAAAAACTAAAGGGCGCTCTAAAGGAAAAAGAAAAGGAAATACGGGAAATAAAGCAGAAGCTGACCAATATCCAATATGAGAGAGATGACGAGACAATCCGGGACGTTCAGGGCATTTCCCTGCTGACACAGATTGTCAGAGGATTGAATAATACGGAACTCAGGCAATTAGCGGATTCTTTAAAGCAGAAGATCGGATCTGGGATTGTAATTCTGGGCGCTCCAACAGAAAAAAAAGTGTTCCTTGTGATTGCAGTCTCAAAAGATCTTGTCAATCGTGTACAGGCGAATGAGCTCATAAAAGACATGGCTCCTCTTGTTGGCGGCGGGGGAGGAGGTCGACCCGATTTTGCCCAAGCAGGGGGGACAAAACCTGAGATTATTGAGAAAGTCCTTGAGGAGAGTCCGTCTTATATAAAAGATGCTTTGAGAAGAGGAGAGAAAACCAAAAATAATCTGTGAAATCACCCCTAAAGAGGATGGATTAATAATTATGAATCCATAATTATAAAGATGAGAAAAAAATGAATCAACCTTTGTCCTCGAGAAGCAAGCATCCACATTTCCGTGATTTCAAGAACGAGTTCTGTAAAGTGATTAGAAATCACGCTTCGTTTTCCCCAGCGAGGAAAGCTTGCTCGATTCCGTCCTCGCTCTCATCTCCTCATAAGGAGATGAACCATGCCCGCTCGTCCTCCATACGGATTTCTCCATCATCTTCCCAGAACTCGAAAATAAAATCACGGAAAAGGGAATGCTTCTCCTCAAGAAAATCAGCTATATCACGATTTTTTAAAGTAGGTATTCTTTTGTTCGTCTGTTTTATTTTTCTTACCCATCAAGCCTGGGGAAAAAATGACACAGGCCGGCAGTATGATCAGATTATTCGCAGGATAGCTCAAAAATATAATGTGGATCCTGATTTGATTCACTCTATAATCAGAGCGGAGTCCAATTACAACAGCCAGGCTGTGTCTCCAAAAGGTGCTGTTGGACTGATGCAGCTCATGCCGGATACAGCAAAAGATTATGGAGTTAAAGATCGGTATGATCCTGTCGAAAATATCGAAGGAGGAGTGAAATTTCTTAAAGATCTTTTTCAGACATATGATCAAAAAGATGATTTGGTCTTAGCCGCTTACAATGCAGGTCCGGAGGCTGTGAAAAAGCACGAAGGTATCCCTCCCTACCCTGAAACGATTCAATACATTCAAAGGGTCAAATCCTACTGGAATCCAAATCAATCTTCTAATAAAAACAAAAAGATATTCAGTTTTCGTGATAAATCCGGAAGACTCATTATCACAAATGACCGGAATTATTATTTGCGCAACAAAAGATAATCTTCGCGCTCCCTAAAGACTTCTGGCCTAATATCAAAGATTGCTTTTTACAAGAAGAGAAGAGGGGATGATTTCAAAGGTGGCCGGGAGTGAACCGACTTGTTCTCCATCCACTTCTATGAGCACCGTTTCCTTATTGTCGGCAGGATTGACGTCGATTTTACTTCCTCTTATAAGCGATATTTTTGGGTGTGAGAGGTGTGTTCCTGTATATATTTTGTAGACATTCCTGAAAAACTCAAACTTTTTCATCCCTTTTACCAGAACAAGATCAAACAATCCGTCATTAAGAGAAGCTTCGGGTGCGATCTTCATTCCTTTACCGAAAATGCGTCCATTTGATATGGCACCGATCATGTATTCTTGGAGGGGAATGTCCTCATTGTCGATTTTTATCCTCAGTCTTTTGTGTTTGTAGCACATAAATGTTGTGACAAGGCATCGAAAATAAGACGCTGTCTTTTTTTTCATCCTTTCTTGATTCATCCGGTGGACAACCTCACCTCCTATTCCAAAATCCGACACATTGAGGAAAAGGCGTTCTTCCTCGGAATCTGAATGATTTTTAAATTTTACTCTTCCGATATCAATCA
>JAUWVG010000211.1 GCA_030617525.1 Candidatus Aminicenantota bacterium
AAAACACGGACAGCAGAAGAAATTTCAGAGGCTTTGGATGCAGGCGTTCAGATAGTCGGCGAAAATTACGTGCAGGAAGCGCATGATGCTTTTCAAGTGGTGGGAGATCGAGCACAATGGCATTTTATAGGTCACCTTCAAACCAACAAAGTGAAAAAAGCTGTCGAGATATTCGATGTGATCGAAACTGTTGATTCAATCAAGTTGGCTGGAGAGATTGACAAGCGGTGCCGGATGGCTGGAAAAATCATGTCCATACTGATCGAGATAAATTCAGGAAAAGAGCCTCAGAAAAGTGGAGTTTTCCCTGAGGAAGCTGAGGGATTACTCCAGCAGATATCACTTTTAAAAAATGTCAACGTAAAGGGACTTATGACTATGGGTCCCTTTTTTGGGGCACCGGAGGATGCCCGCCCTTATTTTGTCGTCACACGCCAATTGTTTGAAGAAATGAAGGCCCTTCACCTCCCTGGTATGGAAATGACTTTCCTGTCCATGGGCATGACAAATTCTTATAAAATTGCTGTCGAAGAAGGGGCCAACATCGTGAGGATAGGAACCAAAATTTTTGGAAAAAGGATGTGAGAAAAAGTTCCCATAAAATATATAATTCATATAAATTTATGTTGATTTATATAACACATTTCATTAGATTAAAAGAAGGAGTTTTATAGTCATACTTATAATTATTTTATCTTAAAAAGGTGCTGCCATGATAAAACTTTCAACCAAAGGCCGGTATGGAACACGTCTCATGCTGAACCTTGCCAAACACTACAATGACAGAAAGGAAGCCATCATCCTCAAAAGTGTCTCCGATGAAGAGGAAATCTCTATTCGCTATCTTGAACAAATCATCATTCCTCTAAAAATCAGCAAGCTTGTCAAAAGCATTAGAGGCGCTGGAGGTGGATACACTCTGGCCCGGAAACCCGCTGAAATTAAAGTCAGTGAAATTCTTCAAGCACTGGAAGGCACATGCTGCCTTGTTGACTGCGTTGAAGACGAGGACTACTGCGACCGTGTGAACATCTGTGCCACACATGATATTTGGGAAAAGGCCAGTACACTTCTTCATGATTATTTTGATAAAACCACGCTCCAGGACTTAATGACCCAGGAGAAGAAGAAAAAAGCAAAAGCCAAAGCTAAAGCTTAATCTATCTTAGGCATCTCCATCTCCGTGATTTTCCTAGAGTTCTGGGAAGATGATGGAAAAACTATTTTGCGACTTGACAAATCCTTTCTATCAACTATAGAATTATAATTCCTATAAATTCTATCTAAAATATGATGAAGGAATAACATATGTTAAAACTTTCCACAAAGGGCAGGTATGGAACGCGGTTGATGTTGAATTTGGCACGTCATCATGCTGAAGGAGAAGAATCGGTGATCCTGAGGAACATTTCCACGGAAGAAGACATTTCCATCCGCTATCTCGAACAGATCATCATTCCCCTAAAAATTAATAACCTCGTGAAAAGCACGCGCGGTGCAGGTGGTGGATATGCCCTGAACGTGCACCCCTCAAAAGTTAAGCTTCTTGAAATCATAGAAATCCTTGAAGGAGATATCAGCCTTGT
Source organism: Candidatus Aminicenantota bacterium (assembly GCA_030617525.1). Lineage (GTDB taxonomy): Bacteria > Acidobacteriota > Aminicenantia > Aminicenantales > Aminicenantaceae > JAUWVG01. The sequence goes on from JAUWVG010000211.1 coordinate 1,587, forward strand.
CGACTGTGTTGATGATGAGGACTGCTGCGAACGCCGCAAAGATTGTTCAACATTCCCGCTATGGAAGGAGGCCTCCAAACTACTCAAAGACTATTTTGGCAGTATCACCCTTCAACAACTTCTCGAAAGGGCCAGCCAAAAACAGAAAAAGAAGTAACTCCACTTCAATTATTATATCCAGTCATCCCATTTATAACGTCCATTTTTTATCAGTCTTGTCTCGGGCACGAGTATTTCGTACAATATAGAGAGATACGATAAAGATAATCAATTGAAATCACTTTTAAACTGGAAATTACGCAGCAAAATTATCCTTCACATTCTTGTGATCGGAACCATCACGGCTGTCTTTATTTCATACTTTTATACAAAATCTCAGAGGAATATCATCAAATCTTCCAGCCGGCAAACGGTCAATCTTATTGGTGAAGTTATTGAAAACAGCATCCTTGAAACCATGATGGAGGGCCGGTCGGATAAAGTCCAAGCAATTCTGGAAAACATCAGTACATCTCAACATATTAAAAAATTAAGAATCCTGAGTTCGGATGGAGTCATTCTCACCTCATCGATGGCAAATGAGAATGGAAATCAGATTAGAGAGGATGAGAGCAAAAGATTGGACACCTTTTTATCGGACAAAAACTCAGACAGACCACTTCCATTCGTGTCTCATGATTTTATTCAAGAATACCGGTTGATAAAAAATAGTAGGGAGTGCCTTACATGCCATGATCCCGACAAAGATATTTTAGGTGTCCTGGAAATGAACTTCGACTATTCCTCGGTTTTCTCAATTTGGAAAAAAAACCGTACGCTGGGAATCATAGTATCTCTTGCTGCCCTCACAGTTCTAACCCTCATCATCCTGCGGCTTTTTGAAAAAATTATTAACCGGCCGATCTTTAACCTAAAAAACAGAATGAAAAAAATCCAGGAGGGCGATTTTACTTCTATTGTCCCAATCACAAAAGACGATGAGATCGGAGATCTTGCACAAAGTTTCAACATCATGATTACAAAACTAGAGGAAGCCAACACCAGAATCGAAGAACTGCACGGGAAGCAGATGGAAAAAGCCGAACATCTGGCTTCCCTCGGGGAGATTGCCGCCGGGCTGGCCCACGACATAAAAAATCCCATCGCAGGAATGAAGGGTGCTCTAGAAATCATCCACGATAAAACAGACGATTCCGATACCAATAAAGAAATTTTCAAAGAAGTCCTGATTCAGATAGACAAAATTGACCAGATCATCCAGGATCTGCTTCGGTATGCCAAGCCGAAAGAGCTAAACATCCGTGAGGTCCCATTTGAGGAGTGTGTGGACAACGCTGTGAAACTGGCACAGATGCAGGTCAAAAATAAAGACATTCAATTCCATGTCAGCAGCTCTGAAAAAAATATTCATGCAAGTCTGGATGCCGACAAAATCCAGGAGGTCCTGCTTAACCTGATACTGAACGGAGTGGCCGCCATCCCACATAAAGGGATTATAACCATCAACATCACAAAACAAAACAATAAGGACTTGCTCATTACCGTGTCCGACGACGGCACAGGAATCAAGAAAGAGCAGCTATCACAAATTTTCCAGCCTTTTTTCACCACAAAATCCCAGGGAACGGGTCTGGGACTTTCAATCTGTCAAAAAGCCATCGCTGCCCATTCAGGGACTCTTGAAGTAGAGAGTGAGGAAGGGAAAGGAACAACTTTTACAATACTCCTTCCTGTAGTAGAATCAAAAGCGAATTCATGAAGAGAAAAAAAATACTCATAGTCGATGACGAAAAACTCATGAGGTGGAGTTTGAGCCAGAAGCTGTCTGAGTGGAATTTGGACGCCGTCACAGCTGAGGATGGAAAAACGGCCCTCAATCTCATCCCCCAAGAGATGCCCGATCTCATCATGCTTGATAACAAGCTTCCCGATAAAAAGGGTACAGATCTTCTCAAAGAGATTAAGTCAAAGTGGCCTGAACTTCCGGTAGTCATGATCACTGCTTATGGTGTTGTAGACGATGTTGTAACCGCCATGCGGCGGGGAGCCTATGATTTCATCACCAAACCCATCGACTACACAAAACTGCAGAGCACTATAAAAAATGCAATTGAGACGGCATCGCTAAGAAAAGAGGTCGCCTACTATAAAGAAAAGGTTAAAAATAAATTCGATCTTTCACAGATTATTGCCGTTTCACAAAAGATGAAACAGATCATGGACATGTCGAAAAAAATCGCGCAGAGTGAAGCCTCCATCGTCCTCCTCCAAGGAGAAAGCGGGACGGGGAAAGATCTTCTCGCACAGGCCATTCACAACTTCAGCCGAAGAAAAGACGCATCCTATCTTGCCATTAACTGCTCTGCTATTCCTGAAAACCTTCTCGAGAGTGAACTGTTCGGCTATGAAAAGGGGGCCTTCACAGATGCAAAGCAGCAGAAAAAAGGACTCGCTGAACTGGCCGACGAAGGAACCCTGTTTCTTGACGAAATCTCCACTCTCAGCATCTATCTTCAGGCGAAAATCCTGCGTTTTCTCGAAACTCAGACATTCAAAAGAATTGGCGGCCTAAAAGATATCGAGGTGGATCTTCGTATCATCGCGGCCACCAACCAAGACCTGGAAACGGCTGTCAATGAAGGACATTTCAGACAGGATTTGCTCTACCGCCTCAATGTCTGCCCCATCTATATCCCTCCTCTCAGAGACAGAGTGGATGACATCATACCTCTTGCAGAAAACTTTGTTAGCGAGCAGAACATAAAATTCAGGAAAAATATCAAAGGGCTGGACAAAATGGCACAGAAAACTTTTCTCCAGTACGATTGGCCGGGAAACGTCAGAGAGCTGAAGAACGCCATAGAACGTGCCATGATTTTTGAAGATGAAGCCGTTATCACAACAAAATACCTTCCTATCCAACCCGGAGTTTTGTCGCGAGTCAAAACCTTTCACATGAACAAATTAAGTAACGAAGGCATGGGATTATTGGACTTGGAAAAAAATCTGATCCTGAATGCACTCAAAAAAACTAAAGGCAACAAATCCCAGGCAGCAAAATTCCTCGATATCACACGCGACACATTGAGGTACAAAATCAAGAAATTTTCCATCCAGCCAAAAGATTACTCATCCACCTGACCCCAAACAAAGTGGGGCATATCACCCAATGTTGAGTTAAATACCCCATTTATCCAGTTCAAATATCTTTGTCCCCAGAAACCTCTCTGTGTAATTTGTTTGATTTCTTCCAGTTAAGCAGATTCGCGGCAAAAATAATATCTTGGCATAAATATTGCTATAAAGAATGAAGATATAAGAGGACTTTATATTAATATGAATAAAATTTTAGTGGCAGATGATGACAAACTGATCCGCTGGTCACTTAAGGAAATTTTTTCCCGGGAAGGTTACGAAGTGGACACCGTTGCCTCCAGTCTCGAAGCCATACAGCAAGCAGAAAATGCCCTGTACAGCCTCATCTTCACCGACTTTGAGATCGACGACGAAAACTGCCTTCATACAATCCGGAAAGTCAAATCTTTTCTGCCCGATGTAAAAGTCATCATCCTCTCAGCATTGTCCCGGCAAAGGATCGAATCCCAACTGGAGGGACTGGATATTTTTGCCATCATCGAAAAACCCTTTCAATCCGATCAGATTCTTTCGATCACTAAAGAGGCCATTGGATGAATTTGCAAAAACTCAATCCAATAGACAAAAAT
>JAUWVG010000356.1 GCA_030617525.1 Candidatus Aminicenantota bacterium
CGATATAATTTCAAAACTCACAGAGAGCAACGCCCGCAACGAGTCCCCCACTTGGTCTCCTGACGGACGGCACATCATCTATTCATCAAATATAAGCGGGTCTATTCAGCTCTGGACAATCGATTATGACGGATTGAACCGCCGCCGGCTGACTTCATCGGGAGAGAACAAGCTTCCCGATTGGTCACGTTGAACCGCAAAATGAATAACTTTTATCTCAAGAAAAAAATGGTCTTCCCATTTGACATATAGGTTTTTTACAGGTATATAAATAGGGCAATAATCAAGATGTTCCCAAAAGAACAGAGGAAATTTGTAGACTCTAAGGAGGTCAAATGAAAAAAACGATAGTATTTTCGCTAGCTTTCCTTCTTCTCTTTGGATTTTTTATCTCTTGTAAGAAAAAAGTCGAAGAGACTCCCCCCCCGCCTCCACCTCAGGTTAAAGAACAACCAAAAGTAGAAAAAGTAGAAAAACCTGTTGTCGTCAAAGAACCCGAATTGACGGAAGAGGAAATTTTCATGCAGAAGTCCCTTGAAGAGCTTAACAGGGAAACCAATCTCAGAATAATCCATTTCGACTACGACAAATACTTTATCAGGGAAGATGCCAAACCAATTTTGGAAGCCAACGCAGCCTACTTGAAAAAGTGGACATCTGTCAAAGTCTTGATTGAAGGACACTGCGACGAAAGGGGCACGGAAGAGTACAATCTTGCCTTAGGAGAAAAGCGGGCCAAAAGTGCTTTCGACTATCTTGTGTCTTTAGGCGTTCCCGCAGACAGGATTAAAACCATCTCCTATGGGAAGAGTCAGCCCATGGATACAGGCTCAAATGAAATTGCCTGGCAGAAAAACAGACGAGCTCAGCCTACTATCATCGAAAAATAAAAACCGGTAGATGAAAAAAGGGTTCTCTGCATTCTTCGCCCTTTTTCTGATAGTTGCAGCACCTTTCACTCTCGGCGAACAGAGCAAGAAAACATACGAACTCATCTACCAGGATCTCCAGCGGCTAACCCAACACATTCTCGACCTTGAAAAGACCACCGGACAAAACAGCGAAGACATTCAAGCCCTTAAGAAAATACTCCAGGAACTGCTCACGCTAAGTTTGCGTTTCCAGACCGAACAGGCAAGCATCAAAGAAGACCAAAAGCAAATTCCCTCTCAGTTCCAAGTGGTTTTGGCTAAACTGGATGTTTTAAATACCAAGCTCAACAACTTTTCATCCGAGCTTCTAGAAATCAAAGAGATCGTCCTGACTCCTCCTGAACCTCAACCGGCAGAACAATCAGATGAAGAGGAAAGCAAAGAATCTCCCCCCACTGAGCAAAAAACAGAAGAAACAAAGACTGAGACTAAAGAAGAAAATCTGGGAGAGGAAGAGCTACCCGAAATCCCTCAACTCTCACCACAAGAAGTCTATAATATTGCCTATTCAGATTATCTCAACGGCAATTATCAGTTGGCAATTGATGGATTCACTCTCTTTCTCGAACAGTTTTCCAGCAGCCCTGTGGCAGACGATGCAGCCTACTGGATAGGAGAATGTTACTTCAGCCAGAGCAAATTCGAAGAAGCTGCCACACAGTTTGCCGATTTGATACTCAACTTTCCCGAAGGAGACAAAATCCCTTCCGCGTATTTAAAAAAGGGATTAAGCCTCCTGGAATTGGAAAAAAAAGATGAGGCCCTCTCTGTTTTTAAACTATTGATCAGCAAATATCCCTTCGAAGATGAAACAAGGATTGCCCAGGAAAAAATAAAGGAGATTCGAAAAACAAATGCGTGACATAAACAGCTTAAACAAGGTTATCCTCATCGGCCGTCTTGGCCAAAATCCCGAAGTGAGATATATTCCTCAGACGGAAAGAGCTGTAGCCAACTTTACCCTAGCAACAAACGAGAAATTTTATAGCCCAACCACCAATGAGAGTGACATCCGGGTGGAATGGCACAAAATCGTCGCATGGGGGAAACTTGCCGAGTTTTGTGAAAAATTTTTAGTCCAAGGGAAACAAATACTCATAGAAGGGAAGCTTCGGACACGGAACTGGCAGGACAAAGAGGGAAATAAGCGATACACAACAGAAATACATGCCGGAAACATTGTTCTCCTCGGGAAGAGAGAGGACACGGCTGCCGCACAGAATTTCGGAGGAGGACAGGAGGTTTCTGAATTTCCCAGTGAAAAGCCCTCTCCTGAAGTCCCGGAAGACGATGATGAAGTCCCCTTCTAACCTGGAGAAGAGTCTTTAGAGTGAAACATACTCATGCCCAAAAATGACTTGAGTCCCCAGGAAAATCAATTTAAAGAAAGGATTTTAGAGGATCATCGACCCTGGGGAAAATTCCGCTCATTCCCACATAAGGATGCCTCCAGTATTAAGATTTTAACTGTTTTTCCAGGCGGATCCCTTTCCCTTCAATATCACGCCTTCAGGAGTGAATTCTGGATTGTGCTTGACGAAGGTTTAGAGATAACCATCGGAGATAAAATCTGGAAGCCTCGAAAAAATGAAGAAATCTTCATTCAGAAAAAAACCCCTCACCGTGTCCGGAATCTAGGGAAATATCCGGCTCGAATCATGGAAATTTGGGTGGGGGACTCAGATGAATCAGATATCGTTCGCCTTCAAGACGACTACGGAAGGAGCTAACCTAAATAATCCAGGTAGGATTTTTATTACATTATCTGTCCCATCAAAAGCGCTTTGGGATGTTTGACCAATGTCTCTTCAATGATGTACTCCTCGACTTCTTGAGCCGTTTTTAAAGTCATCGCATTTTGGACAATTTTCTGGACATTTCTATACTCGACGGACCGAAGCGTATTTTTTATTCGAGGAATAAATATAGGATTCATGCTGAACCTCTTCAGTCCAAATCCAAGGAGAACGATGGCTGACAGCGGATCTGCTGCCATCTCACCGCACACGGTGATCTCTTTCCCCTCTTTTTGTGCGGTCTCGATGATAAATTTGATCACCCTCAAAATTGACGGATGGAAGGGTTTGTACAAATAAGAGACAAACTCGTTGGATCTATCCACAGCCAAATAATACTGTATCAGATCATTGGTCCCGATGCTCAAAAAATCCACTTCCTTTACCAACAGATCTGTAATCGTGGCGGCAGCCGGAACTTCAATCATTGCACCCAGCGGGACATGGGGATCAAAAGCAATTTTTTTCGATCGGAGATCGTCTTTGACTTCATTGTAAAGGAGTTTCACTTCTTGGAGTTCTTCCATTTCTGTAATCATAGGGAAAAGAATCCGGACGTTGCGCAGAGTGCTCGCTCTGAGTATGGCCCTGAGTTGAACCATGAATAAATCTCTTTCTCGGAGAGAAAAACGAATGGCCCTCAAACCCAAAGCTGGATTGGGTTCTTTTTCGATTTTTAACTGGGGTAAACTCTTATCCCCCCCGATATCTATAGTGCGGATATAGACAGGAGAAGGATGGGCTTTTTTCGCGATTCGTGAGTAAATTCGAAAATGGTCCTCTTCAGAAGGAAGAGATGACCTTTGGAGATAGATAAATTCCGACCTGAAGAGACCGATTCCTTCGGCTCCCATAGAAAAGGCCGTAGTGACCTCCTCAGGAAGTTCGATGTTTGCTAACGGAGAAAAGGGAAACCCATCCAATGTTCGTGCTTCAAGTTTGGCGGTCTTCCGGAGTTCTCTACGATAGCTCTCATATCTATCTTTTTTGCTGGAAAATTCTTTCCTAATAGCCAGGGGAGGATTGATAATGACTTCTCCATCAGTTCCATCAACAATCAGACAGTCCCCGATTTTCACCTTCTTCGTGATATCCCGGACACCCATCACAGCAGGGATATTTAATGACCGGGCAAGAATGGCTGTATGTGA
>JAUWVG010000280.1 GCA_030617525.1 Candidatus Aminicenantota bacterium
TCCGTCATTGAGGTTTACACCGATCATTTGATTCAAATGATCGGTGTAAACCTCAATGACGGAATAGGCATTGTGCTCCTCTGTTTCAACCATGCCTTGAAGTGTGAGGTAGTGAATTCCTCTCTTTTTTGCGTAGCTTCCGGCATGATAATGGCCACTTAAATGGGCTACTACACACGGATAGGACTCCAAGAGTTCGATGAGTTCGACGTCGTTCCACAGATTTTCTTCTCTTGAAGGATAAACAGGAAAATGACAGAACAAAAGGACTTTTTCCCCAGAACGAGATGCCTGTTTTAAGTTTATTTCCAACCAGGAAATCTGTTGGGAACTTAAACCTCCGTTCCAATCGTGTGCATTGGCCGCCCCTCTGTCTTTTATTTTTTGAAAGAGAGCTTCGGTTTCTTCATTATGTTCATGTGATTCTGCTGGAGCATAATAACTCAGATCGTTCCCGTCGAGGACGATCATTCGCCATCCCTTTAATCTAAATTCATAATAACGGGAATTCAGACCCATTTTTTTTGGAACTTGTTGTTTTTTGTCCTCTTCAACGCCATAGTCATGATTTCCCAGGACATGATATTTTTTCGTGTTGATCTGGTTGAAGACAGACAGAACAGACTCATAGCTGCCGATATCCCTATCGATGAGATCACCGAGTTGAATGACAAAACTCAGATCTATCGCATTGAAGTTTTTAACACATTCCGCCAATTTATTGAGCGATTTGGAGTAAAATCGTGTTCCTATGGGAACATCCTCGCAGTACTGTACGTCAGCGATAACACCAAAGGAAAAAGCTGGCTCTTTTTCAGTCTTTCCATAGACAATTACAGCAGAGATCAAAACAGAGAGAAAAATATATTTCAGGTATCTCATAAATCTCATTATACAGATACACTTTGCTTTTGTCCTATGTGTGTATGCATCTCAATTTCCGTGATTTCAAGAACGAGTTCTGTAAAGTGAAAAGAAACCACGTTGCGCTTTCCCCAGCGAGGAAAGGTCACTCGATCTCTGTCCTCGCTCTCATCTCCCTTGCGGAAGATGAACCATGCCCGCTCGTCCTCCGATACGGGTTTCTCCATCATCTTCCCAGAACTCTAATAAAATCACGTAAATCGAGGTGCTTGTCCTATGTGTTGTTGAGATTCAGATATTTAAGGCATGTCGGTCCGAACCTGTTCAAGCTCTGCGTGAAATTTAAAAACGCACTTTAATATCTGTAATGGTCCGGCTTGTATGGTCCTTCAATGGGATATCCAAGATACCCTGCCTGTTCTTGTGTCATGGTTGTAAGCCTGGCATTGAGTTTGCCCAGATGCAGCCGAGCGACTTCTTCATCCAGTATTTTGGGCAGTGTGTAAACTTTCTTTTCATGTTCTTTGGTGGCGAGTTCTATCTGAGCGAGACACTGGTTGGTGAAGCTGTTGCTCATCACAAAGCTGGGGTGTCCTGTAGCGCAGCCCAAATTAACAAGACGGCCTTCCGCAAGCACGATGATCGATCGACCGGACTCTAAAGTCCATTTGTCAACCTGAGGTTTAATTGTGGTTTTAACACATTTTGAATTATTTTCCAGGTAGCTCATTTCGATCTCATTGTCGAAATGACCGATATTGCACAAAATGGCACCATCTTTCATTCGCTCCATATGGGTTCCGGTAATGACATAATAATTCCCTGTGGCTGTCACAAAAATGTCTGCATCCTCAACGATTTCCTCAAGTTTGACAACGGAATATCCTTCCATAGCTGCTTGAAGCGCACAGATGGGATCGATCTCTGTGACATATATCCGTGCTCCAAAACCTTTCAAAGATTGGACACAGCCCTTTCCTACATCGCCAAAACCTAGGATAACGACTTTTTTTCCAGCCAGCATGATGTCTGTAGCCCTCTTGATTCCATCAACGAGAGATTCCCGGCAGCCATACAGGTTGTCGAATTTTGATTTTGTAACGGAATCGTTCACATTAATGGCCGGAAATAAAAGTTTATTGACCTCTGCCAGTTGATAGAGCCGGTGAACACCCGTGGTGGTTTCTTCTGAAACTCCCTTGATTTTAGCCGCAATTTTTGTCCAGAATTGGGAATCTCTAGCCATACTGTCTTTAAAGCGGTCTATCAGGATCTGAAATTCTTTGTTTGGGTAGTTTTTATTTAGAAGGGAAGGATCCTTTTCTACCTTGACCCCTTCGTGAACCATCAATGTGGCATCCCCGCCATCATCGACGATCAAGTCAGGTCCGGATCCATCCGGCCAGATAAGCGCCTGCTCCAAACACCACCAGTATTCTTCCAGTGTTTCTCCTTTCCAGGCGAAAACAGCCGCTGTTCCTTTTTTTGCAATTGCGGCGGCTGCATGATCCTGGGTGGAAAAAATGTTGCAGGACGACCAGCGAATGTCTGCGCCCAAATCGGACAAGGTCTCGATCAGCATGGCTGTCTGAATGGTCATATGAAGGCTGCCTGTTATCTTTAAATCCTTTAAAGGCTTTTGAGGACCGTATTTTTCTCTGACTGCCATCAGGCCAGGCATCTCATTTTCAGACAATTTCATCTCCGCAAGGCCCCAACCGGCCAAGTCTATGTCCTTGACTTTGTATTCAAAGGATGGATCTGATTTTAAAGTGTTCATTCTAGTCTCCTTAAACTTAAAGCTTTTGTGATCTATGTATAAATCCTTTTAAGCCTTTTTTCAGGTCAAAGTGTTCCACATTCTGGGGTGCGAATCCACTTTCTTTCAGCCAGTTTTCTAATATATCCATCGAAAAACCCAACCAGAAATCTCCATATTTTAGGCGCATAGATTCTTCCTGGTGGAGGAGCAGATCGATGATGATTAAAGATCCTTCAGGTTTTAGGATCCGGTGGACCTCTTTAATGGCTTTTTTAGGTTCGGAGAGATGATGAAGGACCAGATTTGTAAGAGCTATATCGGCCTCCTCATCTCGGAGGGGGAGGTGCTCTAATTCGCCGATCCGGATATCGATGCCATCTCTGTCAAGTTCATAGTGTTTTCGGGCCTCTTCAAGCATTTTAAAAGATTTTTCAACTCCAATAACCTGGTCTGATTTTATTTTAAGCAGGGGAAGGAGATCTCCGGTTCCACAGCCGAGATCAACGATTGTATCAGAAACAGGAATTGCTTTGAGGATTTTTTCATTTAGATCTATTTCTCCAATGATATCTTGTTTGAGGAGTTCCCAGTTTTTTGAGATAGCATCAAAAAAACGTGTTGTCTTTTTTGTTCTTTCCAGAATACATTTTTCAGCTGCTTCAAGATCGTCTTGAAATTGGGCATTAAAATCAAGCAGATGATTTATAGATTGAATAAAATCAAATCCTTCACCCTCACCGGCTGCTGAATAAAAGATCCAAAGACCATCCCTGCGAAACGTCAAAAGTCCGCAATCTGTAAGAATTTTTAGATGTCTGGAGATCCGGGATTGTCCCATATGGAGGATGCTGACAATTTCATTGACATTGAGTTCATAGTGAGCAGATAGGTTCAGCAGTCTCATCCTGGTTTCATCTGAGAGGGCTTTAAAGAAGTCTATGGCGGCCATGTAAATACATATATCAAGATATATTGATATAGTCAAGGGAATTTTTAAAAAAAATGAATTCGATTCCACCCACCACCAGCTAAGATGATAGGGGAATCCTTCTTCTTAATAAGTTGACTTAAATCAAGGATTTGAATCTTATTTGTAGTAATATGTAACATAAACGATAAATATCGGGAGGAAAACAATGAGCGAATTGTTAGACAGTGTCACCAAAAGAAAGGAATTACTAAAACATATGATCCTGCAGCTGCACGAAGGCGAGGCCCCTGAAGCCGTCAAGAAACAGCTGAAACGACTCCTTGGGACAGTGCCATACAGTGATGTTGTAGAGGTCGAACAAGAATTAATTTCAGAAGGTTTACCTCAGGAAGAGGTCCTGAAACTGTGTGATCTCCATTCAGAAGTTCTCGATGGAGTTCTTGATCATTCAGAAGCAAAAAAAGCTCCTCCAGGACATCCGGTTCATACATTTCAGCAGGAGAACCGTGCATTACAACACGAGGTCAAATCTTTAGATAAATTATACACAGATGTCGAACAAGTCAAAAATGCTGACGAAATAAAATCTCTTTTTGTTGAGTTACATCAGCGCTTTAATGCCATCATGGACGTGGAAAAACATTATCTGCGCAAAGAGTACCTCCTCTTTCCATTTTTAGAAAAGCATGGTGTAACAGGCCCTCCAACGGTCATGTGGGGAAAACATGATGAAACCCGTGAACTCCTTAAGAGTGCCTTGGAAGCCTTGGGCGCAACGGAAGGGATTAATTTTGAGGATGCAAAAACTGTCATTGAACTTGTCCTCGCGCCTGCCTCCAAGTCTGTTTCGGATATGATCGGGAAAGAGGAGGAAATTCTTTTTCCCATGAGTATGGATACCCTGGATGAAACAGAATGGTACGA
>JAUWVG010000376.1 GCA_030617525.1 Candidatus Aminicenantota bacterium
CTTCATCCGGTTCCACCATACGGAACGGCCCAATAGGCACAGCTTTTTCCCACAGAGATTCATCCAGAAGACCATCCAATCGAACCAAGTCATTTGAAGAAATTCTGAGGGCTTCGGCTTCCGGAATCCCCTCTCTCCCGCTTGAAAAAACCGGTGCTTCAAAACTAAGCCAAAGAAAAATCCCCAGAAATAAAACACTCAAGAATCTCTTTTTGAGAAAAAACATCATCACCTCAGCTTTAAACATGAAACTGGGATTTTTTCACAGAGACGCCCCTAAGTCAATGCAAGAAAGAATTTGACTTTCGATAGCCAGCTATGTAAAAAACAAGGGAAAAGAGAGCCACACACATGCACATCTGGGGACTAAATATTCTCGATCTAGGAATCATTGCCCTTTACATCGCCGTCATCCTCTGGTTGGGGAAAAGAGCGGGACGAAAAACCAAGGACACGGGGGATTTTTATCTTGCGGGGAGGAGCCTGGGAAAATTTTATCAGTTTTTTCTCAATTTTGGCTGTTCCACAAATGCGGACCAGGCTGTGGCCGTATCCAGAGAAATATACCGCCAGGGTATCGGTGGAATGTGGATCCAGTTCCTCGTCCTTTTTCTCACTCCATTTTACTGGTATACCACTTACTTTTTCCGCCGCGTGCGCCTGACGACAATCGGAGATTTCTTCACCGAGCGGTTCAACAGCAAGTCCCTTGGAGCCAGCTATGCCATTTTCATCCTCCTGATGTCTCTTTTGGGCGGCGGCATCGGCTACATGATCGCAGCCAAAACCATGATGGCCATGACACCCAAACCTCTGGAAAAATGCTCCATAGAAGAACGGTTGAGTATCGAACAATTCCGTGAATATCAGGAATTGAGAGCCAAATCCGCAAACACTCTCAGCCAGGACGAACAGGTTCAATATGAAATACTCAACGAAAAAAACAAACGCGGTGAACTTCACTCATTTGTCTCCTACACTAATCCCCTTCTTTTCTATTTTATCTACGCCATCATCGTTGGAATCTACACCATGATGGGAGGATTCAGAGCCGCGGCCATCACCGACTCCATCCAGGGGGTGCTCATCATCATTTTCTCCCTCATCCTTATCCCCATCGGCCTGGTCAAGATCGGTGGATTTTCAGGTCTTCATGCCTCGGTTCCGGACTGGATGTTTGAATTGTTCGGCTCTGTCACCATGAGTGAATATGCTTGGTACACAATTCTGGCTATGGTGATGGCCAATCTTGTTTCTATCATAGCCGTCGCTCCGGGTATGCAGACAGCCGGATCCGCTAAAAATGAAATGACCGCCCGTTTCGGTATGATAACCGGCATGTTTTTTAAAAGATTAATCATGATTTTTTGGGCCTTGGCCGGCCTTTTGGCCATAGGCCTCTATATGGGAAAAATCAGCGATCCCGATCTTATCTGGGGATTTATGACTAAAGACCTGCTGTTTCCCGGAGCCATCGGCCTCATGCTGGTTGGGATTCTGGCCGCCAACATGTCCACACTGGATGCCGGCGCCGTATCCTACTCGGCACTTTTTATTAAGAATCTCTACCAGCCGTTCAGACCTGGAAAATCGGAAAAACACTATTTGTTTATCGGAAGAATCATCATCGCCATCACTCTCCTGGGAGGAATTTTCGTTGCCCTCTTTATCAACAACCTCCTCGAATTGTTTAAATACATCATCTCTATCCCCGCAATTTTTGGTGCTTCTATTTGGCTGGGATTTGTCTGGCGCAGGTTGACAAAAAGGGCTGTGTTTATCCAGGTTGTTATCTGTATTTTCATCTATGCCTTCATCCCCAACCTCTTCCAATCCCTCAATTGGGCCAAACACAATCCTGCTTTTTTGGTTGAGACACAGCCAAAGACAGTTATCGTTGAAACCAAAGCTCTGACCGAAGATGTTGAATACGGACAGGCTGCCTTTATCGGCCAATCTATAGAAAAACAGCATGTCATCGCGCCAACAGGAATCTTTTTTGACGAAATAACCCGGACAAATCCGGCTGACCCGGATTCTCCTAAAGTGGGATTGGGCAGGTTCCATGCCGAAATCTGGGTTTTGAGCTGGTTCGGACCGGATTTTTCCAAATTGAAAAAATCTCAGCTTGTGGCCATCCGTTTCCTTTTCGACGCTTTTTTTCCCTTTGTTCTCTTATTTCTCCTCTCTTTTATCACCAAACCTCTACCGAAAAAACACATGGACAGATTCTACGCCAAGATGCACACACCGGTTCAAAAAAATCAGGAAGAAGAGGATAAAGCCCTAGAGGCCGCCTATAGAAATCCAGATAAGTACAGACATCAGAAACTTTTCCCCAAATCTCAATGGGAAATCCTCAAGCCCACAAAAATGGATGCCCTCGGTTTTGGAGGAAGCTGGGTACTCGTGGGAATCATTATCTTTCTGCTCTGGCTGATGACATCCATAACCTGAATAATTCAGGTTAAATAGGAAACAAGAATTCATGTCGTGAATAATCCAGGTTAAATAGGAAACAAAGATTCATGTCGTGAATTATCCAGGTTAAATAGGAAACAAGGATTCATGGTGATATAATGACCTCAGGAGGACATCTCAAATGACAGAAAACGTTTTAAGCCGGATCAAAGACGCAGCCACCGAAATTGACGGCCAGAAAAAACTCCCCTGCAAAAGAGCGTTCCAACTGGCTGAGGAACTCAACCTTTCTCTCAAAGACATTGGAGACATTTGTAATGCTGAAGACATAAAAATTATTCACTGCCAGCTGGGATGTTTCTCCTAATCCCCTAACCTGGATAATTCACGAGCCGAAATTGCTTCAGATGCAATGAAAAAACAACTCATCTCCTATCCTCACATGCTGCTTATCGGTTCATCGAAAAGAAATATCGGAAAAACACACCTAGCCACTTCTATTATAAGACGAAACCGCTCTTCTGTTGACATTATCGGTCTTAAAATAACAACTATCGAAGAAAAGTCTAAAACCTGCCCCCACGGCAATGAAAATTGCAATGTATGTTCGGACATCGAAGGCAACTATCTTATCCGGGAAGAAAAAGACGGGAGTCTTGAAAAAGACACCTCTTTGCTCCTCAAGGCTGGAGCCAAAAAGGTCTTTTGGCTTATTGTGCTGGAGGATAAACTCGATGAAGGAGCCCGAGCACTTTTAGATGTTATCCCTGCAGATTCCGTCATCGTCGCAGAATCCAACCGCTTCCGGCTGGCGGTTCAACCCGGACTTTTTTTGATGCTGATCAATCCCCAAAAGAAAATCAAAGCGTCGGCCAAGCGTGTCCAAAAATTCGCCAATTTGATCATAGAGACAGACGGAAAACAATTTGATACCAATATCGATAAAATCGGATATTTTCAAGACAAGTGGGTACTAAATCTTAACCTGAATAATTCATAAAAAATGTCGATGTTTACTTTAATTTCTGTATTTTCAGTTGTTCCTTTGCTTTTCTGGAAAATAACTTGAAAACTTTGTTTTTGTTAGACTTCTTATTCATAATCAACATTTTTTACCCAATGGAGGCGAGTCGATAATACCCCATCTGCTTTGTTGCGACGCATTTGTTGCGAGGAGCAAAGCGACGTGGCAATCTCATGTCTCTGCGGAATCATTATGAGGTCACCACACTCTCTGCGATCGTTCGTGATGAACTTCATACGTCGACGCCTCG
>JAUWVG010000184.1 GCA_030617525.1 Candidatus Aminicenantota bacterium
AACACTTGAAAAAAGCAGCAAAGCCACAAGGATAAACCCCAAAAGAATGAAAGACTTTACGGCTATTTCTTTTTTCATAGTTTTTTGTCTTAAGTATTCCCTCTACGGATCCTCTCCCCTGTTCTGTCCGAACCGGATAGAAATAACTCTGCTTTTCTTGACCTCTCCATCTTTTGAGGTGACTTCAACCCAAAAATCCAACTTTGGAGTACCAAACATATCCTCTTTCAGAGGAAAATACCCCTTAAAGGAGGCGAGGTCAAGCTCGGGGTAGAGGATAAAGATGCGCTCGATATCGGGCCGTTCCTCCATGGACTGAGACATTCGAGGGATAAAACCGACCAATACCCTCTTTTTTTCTCCAGAGCTGTAAAACAATCCGACCGACTTAATTCCAAAATCATCGAGGCACCAACCGGCTGCGCCGATTTGACCATTTTCCACTTTAACCCAATCCAGATTCTCCTTTATCCCCTGCTTCTGATCCCGGTAGATGATCCTCCCTTCGTAAAACATAAGGTAAGGTGGTCCCGGGTGCTCGGTTTGAACCTCAATGGAGAGGATTCTCTTTTCTTTTGTGTCCTTTTGCAGTCGACACTGATAGATTTGTTTTCCCTCGCCTATTTTCCAGGTCGCCAGAGTGTCCTCACCGAGAGAGACTTTCATGATGTCATTTGGGGGAGCTTCATCCGCGGGTGCAATTTTAAGTAGGAGGGTATCCCCTTCCATTAGGGGAGCCGGCAGTTTTATCTTTGCTCTTTTTGAATTCAAGGGCCGACATTTATTGTCCGGTAGCCCCCAGGTTTTTCCAGCCAATTTCACCCAACTAGTAAGGTTCCACATAGAAAAAAAACCTTCTTTTCCCATATGCCGATACCGCAGATATTCGGGACTCGGCCTAATCAGAAAAAACGGAACAATAAATATCATAAGCACTGCGGTTGTCCGGAAAACACCATGGAAAGAAATTCGGTCTTGTGCATTTCTTTTCCTCATCATAAAAATCAAGCAGAAAGAAACCAGAACAAGCAGCACCAACGAACCCACTCTTCCCAACAGCAATTTATACAATGAATACAAACTTCCCTTGTTTGCATAGAAGGAGGCAAAATCGGTCATGTACACATGAATTGAGGCTACAGAACCGACGAGAAACACGGAAACGATAGCTCCAATAACAAATTTAAGATACTTGCTGGATTTAATCCTTTCCAGAAGATTGGCACCTCCGATAATAAACAGGGGAAGGAAACTGATGAATCGTCTGTGGCCAAATCCGGAACCTGCAGCCCGGTTAAACCAATTGTCGAAATAGCTTGCATCGATAAACCAGAATATAACCAGGCCGAGAAGCAGAATATTTGTAACCGACTGAAATTCTCTGTTTTTATGCCTGACAAAAAGCAATCCAAGCAGCCCGAGCAGGTACAGCGGATGGGAATAAAACAGGCCGTTTTCAGAATTGAACAGATTTGTATAAAGCAAATACAAGTTTGAAGAACTTGCGGCTTTAAAATCCGGATTCACATCAAATCCGGGAGACCTTATTGAAGAGCTGATCGCCTGATATCCGGATGTCATCGGGTGTCCGTGCTGCACTTGGTTGGCCATCAACTGGGGAAAAGCGCCGATAAAAAAAGCAAAGGCTGCCAGCCCTACCGCCGCCAAGATCTTTCGCGAGAAAAGTCCTGTTGATTTCCTGGATTGGAAATAAATAAACAATAGGAAAAGACAGCCAAAAAGAACCAGGTTGAAATTCCGTGTGGAAAACGCTACTCCGCCAATAAAACCGAAAAGAGCGACCGAAAGGATTCGGAACCGCTCATGGATCCTGAAAAACGTATAAAGCAGCCCTGTCACGCAGAACAGAGAGCAGGCATGGGAGAAATCGGCAAAAACCGTGGAATAGAACAGCCAGTTTGTTCCGAATAAAAAAAGAATAGGCAGACCGAGAGAAATCCCGGTGGAATAAAACCGCTTTAAGATCAAAAAGAGAAGCAACAATGAAAGCGCTGTGAGAAGCACCGAAGTGTACCCCGCAAACTCCTGGTAAAACGGATCAAACAGGTCCTGATGGCCCAACCCGAGGACAGCACTAACGGCCCGACCGATCCCAATCAGAGGAATCATAAAAAGGCCTGTCCCCGGATTGTGCAGAGAAAAGGCCTTGCCCGTTTTATTGTTGATGAAATAATTCCCCCCGGCGACGGTCTGCTCCTCCGCTGAGGGGAGTCTATGGTCGAATTGATCCTGGAGGTCGAAATCACCGTCCTCCAAGAGCGAGACGGCATAGCTGTAGTAGTAGATTCCATCGCCCTTTATTCCCCTAAACCATTTGAAATACAAGGAACTGACAAAAATTAAAAGCACAAAAGCTAAAAACAGGGAAATCACCCTGCTCTTTTTTTGTAATGCCTGCTGGATACCCATTCTACAATGAAGTCATTAAAGAATGACCGTTCTCGTTCCTATCCTTGTACTATACCCTTTTTCATCATAGGCAAACACATGGATCGTGACTTTCCCCCTAAGATCCTCAGGAAACGATCCTCTCTTTATCTTCAATATCCATCCGGCCTCCTGATTGAACGGGTAGTCTGGAAAAGCACCGACTATATCAGGCCTCATCCCATTGATAATCCTTGCCTTCCCGAGATAAACGAGTCCGTCCTCGCCGGTTAAACCTCTTGGATCACCGGTTACAGGTTCCCTTTTGATCTCCACCTTTATGACTCGACTCTCAGAAAGAACCCATCCCTCTAGAGTAAATTCTTCCCCGACCATCTGCTCATTTTCAGGAAAATCGATATGCCCGAACGGCCCCTCTAACGCCTCAATTTGTGAAATTATATTGAAAGTCCCGTTTGAAAAGCTCAAAACAGAGGAATTGATCCTCCGTACTCTCTCAAACTGAACCTTGAACCTGCCTTTTTCAGCATCTAAAACTTTAAAAAACGGTTCGAGTGATGTCGGGAATTGGACCAATATGGACCGGTCGGATTTGAGGTCAAGGACAAACGTTTCATGACCCAAGTCCTCTATGGAAATTTCCTCACCGGCTTCTGCAATAGAATGGGTGGAGAGAATGGACACACTCCCGGTTGAAACCGCCGGATAGAAAAGGTGAAGGGATTCATAGAATCCATTCCTGAATACATACGCCCCGTTTACACTGTCGGGAAGATTCAGGATGAATGTTCTGTCCTGTTCCCCTGAGGGAAGTGTTTTCAAGACTTTTGCCGCAGAATCCAAACACTTCTTCGACAATGTCCCCGCATTTTCCCAGTTGACATTCGAACGGAGAAGAAACACAAGATTCACAACGACCAATACTCCAATAATTACACTCTTCAAGGTTTTTTGCATTATCAACGACTCTACAACCATAACAACGAGCATTGAAAAAAACACGCTGGCAAAATAGAGGAAACGTTCTCCTTCCGAGTTGACCAACGACACGCCAAAATTAATTGGAGGCAAGAGGGCCGCAACAGATGAAATGAGCAAAAATAAAACGACGGGAAGTCTCTCTTTTTTTTTCTTCCAGATAAAAAAGAACAAAATGATGGCAAAAATCAGAACCAGAAAGTCCAAATTCAATTTCACCAGTTTTTCAGTGAAGGAACCATAAGGAAAAATCATCCTGACCAAGAGCATCCTCAGATTTTGCATCATGCCGGCAAATCCCGCATCAAACGATTCAAACACCGGCGTGAATCTTTTTAGGACGGTCCCCAAACCAAAATAAAATCCGAGTGTCACAAAAAAACCACAGTGGAAGAGGCCGGTCGACGTATTTCTCTTCTTTTCCTTTCTGGTTTTCTTCCAGACAAGAATATTGTATATCAAGAGGATAAAAGGATAGACAATGATCGATTCTTTAGACAGCAGGGCAAGGATGAAAAATCCAATTGAAAGAGAGGCTGCCAAAGGTCTTCGGCTCTCCCTGAACCGCAAATAAAAGAAAAAGGACAACAGGGTAAAGAAAACAGCCAGGACGTCTGTCCTGCCTGAAATCCAGGAGACCGACTCCGAGTGCCCGGCAAAAACAAGAAACATAAGTCCAGTAAAAAGCGAAATTCGGAATGTCCGTTCCTTTCTCCACACTAAACCCTGAGAAAGCATCAAACAGATCATGAACACGAGGAAAGAATTTGCCGAATGGAAAATAATATTGGAAAGATGGTATCCGGCCGGATGGATCCCCCAAAGGTTGTGATCGATAAAAAAACTGAATGTCACGATAGGCCGTATAAACCGGGGAACGACCCACAGACTAAACGGGTTGTTTGTGGAATGGATGGCGTCAACCAAGACAAAATCGTCCGAAACGAAAAAACTCTTCATTGTTCCGGCATAGACCAGGACACCGAGCACCAAAAACAGAATCAGTATGAAACAAATGAAGGTTTTGTCGAACGGAAAATCCCTTTTCAAGGTGGTTCAAATTTAATCTATATCAAAACTTTTTTCAACTGTCTCCACAAAATTTTATTGGAGACATAATATCTATTTCCCATATCTTGTTTTTATTTTCTTTGACGGAATACATCCCTGCATGTTAAATAATAGAAAAATCAGGTTGATGCTGAAACCGATGTGCACAAAACAAAAAAAGAAGTTATCCATCATCATCGTGACGTGGAATGTTAAAGACTTTCTAAAACAGTGTCTTTGTTCTGTCTATAAGGAGACAAAAGAGATCCAAATCGAAGTTTTTGTAGTCGATAATGCGTCCACAGACGGGACTTCGGAAATGGTGAAAGAGCAATTCCCTCAAGTGCGTCTTATAACGGCCGAAAAAAATCTGGGTTACACAAAAGCGAATAACTTGGCTATTCGAACAATTTTAAATGAAGGAAAGTCCGATTTTTTTCTCCTTCTCAATTCCGATACTGTTCTCCAAAACAATGCGGTCGATCAAATGGCCTCTTATCTGATAAAAAATCCGGACGTAGGCGCTGTGTCTCCAGCCTTAATCCTTCCCGATGGAAAATTTCAAACGGGAACAACAGGCTTTCTTCCCACAGCCTGGACAGGATTTGCCTACTTCTTTTTTCTCTTCAAACTCTTCCCTAAAAAAACCAAAAGTTTTTTTATCGACCCCTCTTATTTCTCAAAAAAAGGAAATATTGTGAACGTGGACTGGATGTCCGGCGCCTGTATTATGCTCAGAAAGGAAACCATCAAAAAAACAGGATTGATGGACGAAAAATATTTCATCTATGCAGATGATCTCGACTGGGGAAAAAGGATGAAAAAGGAAGGTTTCCTCCTCCACTATCTGCCATGGCTTCATGTCCTCCACTATCACGGGATAACCTTCGACCAAATTTATAAAAGAACCAATACGGACTGGCTGACAATGCTCTACGCTTATGTCCGAAAAGAGAGAGGGCCGTTCGAATACTGGCTCTTCAGACTTTTTTCAATTGAAGGTTTTTTTCTCCGGCTTTTCCTGTATGTTCTTTTGTTTGGCCTAAAAAGAGATGCCAGCACGAAAAAAAAAGTCAAAGACATGTTCCATTTTTTTCTCTTCAGTGTGAGAGGAAAGGCATTTCAAAAATAAAACAATGGAAACCGATAACAGCCCACAGACAGAAGACATCTCCTGCAACATATGCGGCCACAGCAGCACCAAGTCTCTCTATGCAAAATATGACCTCGAGATAGTAAAATGCAGACACTGCAATCTTGTTTACACAAATCCCAGGCTGCAGGAAGAAGACCTAATAAAAAGGTACGGTCCTGAGTATTTTTTTAATGAATATCTTCCAGGGCTTGACGCCTCAGAAAAAACTT
>JAUWVG010000165.1 GCA_030617525.1 Candidatus Aminicenantota bacterium
TTTTAAGGAAAGAATCGGGGGCGTAGCGTCCCGTTAGGATTATTTCAACATCTTCTGGTTTTTGGTCCAGGACAGAGAGGATATCTTTTTCTGAAAGAAGATTGAAGTAAACGGCAACATTGATCTCATCCAATATGATAATCCTGTATTTTCCCGACAGCATGGCCTTTTCACATTTTTTCAATCCGTTTTTCGCTCTTTGGATATCTTCTTTGTCCGGATCTTTGGTGACATGATGGAAACCTTTCCGACCGTACTGTTCTATTGTGATGAGTGGTGAGAAATTTTTGACAGCGTGCAGTTCGCCGTAGTCCTGGCCTTTGAGAAACTGTCCCATAAATGTTTTTTCTTTGTGTCCGGCGGCACGAACAGCCAAACCCAATGCAGCCGTGGTTTTCCCTTTTCCATTGCCCGTATAAACTTGAATATAACCTTTAAATTCTTCGTCCATTGTGTCTTACACCTATCACATTCTCTATCGCCTGTATTCTCAGCTCTCCTTGACCTATAACTATATTTTAATGCCTTCCCAGAGTCAAATATCGAAGCATCTCCATTTTCGTGATTTAAAGAATGAGTTCTGTAAAGTGATACGAAATCACGCGTAGTTTTCCCCAGCGAGGAAAACTCGCTCGATTCCGTCCTCGCTCTCCTCCAGGGGAGAAACCATGCCCGCTTCGTCCTCCATACGGATTTCTCCATCATCTTCCCAGAACTCTAAATAAAATCACGAAAATATAGATGCATGCATAATCTCTTTAATATTTGCCTGAGTTCTATTTTTTTAATATAATCTGCGGCATGCTGGATATTAAATTTGTACAGGAAAATCTTGATCTTGTCATCAGAAAGACGGCTTCCAAAGGGATGGAGATCAATCTCACCGCATTTAAAAACCTCATCGCAGAAAAGAAAGCCCAGCTGCAAAAAGTCGAAGCCCTCCGTTTTGAATTGAATAAAACCTCCAAGCTCATTGGCCGGATGAAAATGGACAAAGAAGATGCCTTGTCTGAAATTGCGGCGATGAAAAAAGTCTCTGAGGAGACTAGGATTCTAGAAGAAAAATTAAAGACTGTCGATGAAGAATTAAAGTCGATCCTCCTGAATATCCCGAATATTCCACATGAATCTGTTCCTGAAGGATTGAGTCCTGAAAACAATGAGGAAGTACGCATGTGGGGTGAAAAACCTAAATTTTCTTTCTCTCCCAAACCTCATTGGGAAATAGGAAAAAATCTCGGGATACTGGATTTTGAGCGGGCATCCAAAATAACGGGATCGCGATTTGTTGTGTATCTGGGAAAAGGGGCACTTTTAGAACGGGCCTTGATCAATTTTATGTTGGATATTCACACAAGAGAAAAAGGCTACATAGAAGTAATTCCCCCGTTTATCGTCAATGAGATAAGCTTGACCGGAACAGGTAATCTTCCCAAGTTTGAAGACGACCTGTTTAAACTCCAGGGATTGTCCTGGTATTTGATTCCTACCGCGGAAGTCCCCCTGACCAATTACTACCGGGATGAAATCCTCGAAAAGGAATCCCTCCCACAAAGGTTTGTCGCCTACACTCCTTGTTTTAGGAGTGAAGCGGGATCGTATGGAAAAGACGTCCGGGGTTTGGTCAGGCAGCACCAATTCAACAAAGTTGAATTGATGACTTTTTCTTCTCCGGAGAACTCTTATGTGGAGTTGGAAAAACTCACTTCAGATGCTGAAGATATTCTGAAAAGGTTGGGGCTGCATTATCGTGTTGTGGTCCTCTGTTCGGGTGATTTGGGATTCTCAGGTGCAAAAACCTATGATTTGGAGCTTTGGATGCCTCATAGAGACAAATTTCTTGAGATTTCCTCCTGCACAAACTGCGAGGATTTTCAGGCACGCAGAGCCAACATCCGCTTCCGAAGTGAAACAAAATCCAAACCCCAATTTGTTCACACTCTTAATGGATCAGGTCTGGCACTGGGACGGACTGTCAGTGCTATTCTAGAGAGCTATCAACAGAAAGATGGCAGTGTTGTTGTGCCCAAAGCTCTACAGCCCTATATGAACGGATTGGAAAAGATCGAATAATCCTTTAAAATAGAACTCCTTATTCAACCTGGATTATTCACGTTTTATGAATAGTTCAGGTTAAATGATCTCCCTTGCGGAGGGATGGCCGAGTGGTTGAAGGCGGCGGTCTTGAAAATCGCTTCACGAGCAATCGTGACGGGGGTTCGAATCCCTCTCCCTCCGCCATTTCATTTAAACAGCACCTTCATTTTATGAATATAGAAATTCTGTAAAGTGAAAAGAAACCACGTTGCGCTTTCCCCAGCGAGGAAAGCTCACTCGATCTCCGTTCCTCGCTCTCATTTCCCCATGAAGGAAATGAACCATGCCCGCTCGTCCTCCGATACGGATTTCTCCATCATCTTCCCAGAACTTTCTATATTCATAAAATGAAGATGCTGATCTTAGCAACATGATGATTTGAAAAAAGCGGGAAAAATGATAGAATGAGCGAGACATATTCTAGCAGGTGGAGAGGTGCTGGAGTGGTTGAACAGGGTCGCCTGCTAAGCGATTGTGCCGACAACAATCGGTACCGTGGGTTCGAATCCCACCCTCTCCGCCAGTACAACCGATTCGAACCTTTGTACTTATCATCCAATAGTGCAAGTGTTTGAATTTTTGTATGCGCAACATAATACGGCTTAAATCCCTTCCCGTTGTCATTGCGAGCGACTGGAAGGAGCGTGGCAATCTCATAGTTAACCGAAGGTTCACTCACAGGCTCAAGTAATATTGGTCCCAGTAATTTTCTTAAAACTAAGGCAGAAGCAGTCGTATTTTTACTAAGCGTTTCATGTAATTTTTCTAGCCTATACTTCATCCATTCTTTAGGTGGGGATTTAAATGTATTTTGTTTCTGAAATTCCAATAATTTAATTTCCTGTCTAATGATATCGCACCTTTTTTCAGCGTCCTCTAGTGCCTCTGATACAGCTTTAGAAAAATTTCCGACTTTAATATAATTTATATAATTTTGTATTTCAGACTCATATTTTTCATATTGAGATTTCTTTTTTTTATAATTTCCGGTGCTTTATCAAAACCTTTTGCTATATGTTTTTCTAGATTTTTATGGTCTTCGACAATTCAGGGAAAATTGTGGCTTCAAAAAAATTGAATATCTACGCCAACAATATCAGGATTTACAAAGATAGACTCTTCTTGATAGATACACATGTAAATATGAGGATTCATGAATATCGGTTTATAGTTGATTGAAATAGATCCCATTTAAAGTCCTTGAAAAAAGTTGTTAAGTCAAAACTGATGTATTATAATCACATGCGTAAACATTAGGCGCTTGACTACAAGCCTCCAATGAAATATTTAATTGAAAAGGGGAAAAAGATCCGACTGAGATGCTAGCCCAAATTAGCCTCTAAAGTGGTATCAAAAACAGGGGACAGTTCCAGAAAAAACAAAATACTTATTTATACTGCAGTATTTCTTTTCACCTTAAAGGAAAGGTTTGAGTGCTAAATAGCAGTGCTAACAAGCCAGGCCTCTGAGCTTGTTCTGAAGGCAAAAGATGGGATTAGAAAAAAAAGTTAAAAGTATGAGTGCGACACAAGTAGAAAATTATGCTGAAATTCTCTTTGAATCTATTCCTAGTGCCATTTTTACAGTAGATAAAGATAAAAAAATAGTTGCATGGAATAAAAAAGCAGAAGAGATTACTGGTTATTCCAAACAAGAGATACTGGGAAAGGAATGTTTGGTTTTTTCAGAATACCCTTGTAAAGAGAAATGCGGGCTTTATGCTGAGGATGTTGAAAAGCCTATCTTGGAAAAAGAATGCATTATAAAAACTAAGGACGGGAAAGCACTGAGTATTTCAAAGAATGTTGATTTGTTAAAGGGAAAAGATGGAAATATTATTGGTGGAGTAGAGAACTTTGTTGATATAACTGAGCTCAAGAAAGCAAATGAGGAACTTAAAAGTTCTGAGGAACGATTAAAGTTGTTGTTTGAATCTGCACCAGATGCTTATTATCTAAATGATTTGAAAGGAACGTTTATTGATGGCAACAAAGCAGCTGAGGAATTGATAGGTTATAAAAGACAGGAATTGATTGGTAAAAGTTTTATGAAATTAAATTTACTATCGTTTAATCAGATGCCTAAAGCTGCAAAAAATCTGGCTAAAAATGCTTTGGGCAAGTCTACAGGACCTGATGAATTTATAATAAAAGGACGAGAAGGCAAAGGGAGAGTTATGGAAATAAGGACTCATCCTGTAAAAATAAAAGGAAAAATACGAGTACTTGGAATAGCAAGGGATATCTCAGAGCGAAAAAAAGCAGAGCAGTCTTTAAAAGAAAAAACAGCGTATCTTGACCAGTTGATTAAAAGCGCTCCTGAAGGAATTGTGATGGTTGATAATAATCATAGAGTGATGTCTATAAATGAAGAATTTACCAAGCTGTTTGGATATTCAAGTGCTGATGCAATTGGGCATGATCTGGATTCTTTAGTTGCAAAAAACTTCAAAGATGCAAAATTGATCACAGACGAAGTGCATGAAGGTGCCGAAGTCAGTTATGAACGAATACGTCAGCACAAAGACGGTAAACTTGTAAATGTTTCTATTCTTGGCTCGCCAATAGTTATTGAAGGTAAACAAGTTGGTGCTTTTTCCATTTATCGTGATATATCAGATCGCATACGGGCAGAAAAGGACTTAAAAAAGGCAAAACAAGCAGCTGACAAAGCTAACCAGGCCAAGAGCCTGTTCCTTGCTAATATGAGTCATGAGATAAGAACTCCTTTGAATGCGATTATTGGATTTGTTGACTTAATGCAAGATGATAAGAGCCTTTCAGAAGAACACAAGGATTATCTTAAAACTGTTAAGGAAAGCTCATATCACCTGCTGAGATTAATTAATGAAATCCTGGATATTTCAAAAATAGAGGCGGGAGAGATGGAACTAGAAGAAATTCCTTTTTCACTTGAATCTGTCCTGGATAATGTCAGGTCTAATGGGAAATCAATTCTGCACAGAAATGGGAAAAACATCTCTTTAAAAATAAATTACTCTGAATCTATCAGCGATTATATTTTAGGAGATCCAACAAGAGTCCGGCAAATACTTACTAATCTGGTGGCTAATGCAATTAAATTCACTAAAGAGGGAGAGATTGAAGTTGATGTTTCATTAACTGACAATAAGAAATACTTGAAGTTATATGTAAAAGATACAGGAATTGGGATACCGAAAGACCAGCAAAAATCAATATTTGAAGTATTTCAGCAAGTAGATAAGACCACGACACGAAAATATGGTGGTACTGGGTTGGGTCTTGCGCTTGCAAAAAACTTTGTTGAACTTGGTGGTGGGGAGATATGGATTGAGTCAGAGCCAGGGAAAGGAAGCAAATTATATATTACAATACCTTACAAGCCGACAAAAGAGCCGACAAAAGAAGAAACAGTCACTTATGAATCAAGTACAGCTGGTCCTGATAAGGATTATAAAATCCTGTTGGCAGAAGATAACATAATAAACCAGAAACTTGCAAAAAGAATCCTGGAGAAACATGGTTTTACTAGTGTTATTATAGCTGAAAACGGAGAAGATGCTGTAAAACACTATAAAACCGAGAAACCAGATTTGATTTTAATGGATATCCAAATGCCTGTAATGGACGGTCTTGAAGCAACAAAAATTATAAGAGCACAGGAGAAAGAATGTAAAACTCCTATAATCGCAATTACAGCAAGTGCAATGCCAGAAGACAGGGATATATGCCTTGGAGCAGGGTGCAATGATTATATTTCAAAACCAATAAATCCAAAGAAACTTGTTAATCTTGTTAGAAAGTATCAGAAATAAATTAAGCGTGATGTTCTGGGTTATAGGACAAATTTTCTAGCAATTAAACATTCCTGGAAAAAACGATCTTCATTACCGTAATTTCAGCGTAAATCGCACTGGGAGTAGCCTGAAACCGCGTCTGCCATCCTTTTAACTATCAATATTAAATTGAATCCCTTGGGAAATATTTTCTGCACTGGTAAAATCTTCGGCACCTAAAATTATCAC
>JAUWVG010000231.1 GCA_030617525.1 Candidatus Aminicenantota bacterium
ACGCCATTCCCTCATCGTTCCTCTCGGCGCCTCCGTAACTCCGCGCGTAAACCTTGCTCACTAAAGAGAGAATTTCCAAGAAGACGCGTACCACTTTTCTTAATCCATCCCGTGCTCAGACATACTCAGCGGCCGAAGAAATCGGCTCCCCTCGTTGAACGAATCGAGAAGGCTAAATCCTCGGATGTCGCTTTTTCCATCCTCTTCAGATTTTTTCTTAAGTGTTTTCTCCATCATCTTCCCAGAACTCTAAAAAATCATGGAAATGGAGATGTTAGCTCTTCTTAGTGAGTTTAGGTTGCTTTTAGGCAGGTCTTGTGCTAATTTTTAAAAAATGATTAAATTCGGCACCTCAGGTTGGCGAGCCGTCATGGGGGAAGAGTTTACCTTCCAAAATGTCCGCATTGTTGTTCAAGCTGTAGCCAACCATCTGAAGAAAAAGTTTCCAGAAAACAAGATCTCGGTTGTTGTCAATTATGACACAAGATTCCTGTCAGAACGGTTTGCCTTTGAGGCGGCCAAGGTCCTCTCCCATAATCAGATTCATGTTTTCTTGGCAGATAGGGACTCCCCCTCTCAGGCCCAGGCAAACCAAATTATTAAAAGACGCGCCCAGGGAGGTATTAACTTTACGGCCTCATTTAATCCCCCTGAGTATAATGGGCTCAAGTACAACACGGAAAAAGGAGCCCCTGCCCTCCCTGAAGAAACCGATATGATTGAAGATGAAATCAAATTCTTAATTAAAGATTCATCGATTTGTCCCTATTATCCCAAGACTGAGTATGTAGAAAAAATTGATTTTCAGAGTGACTATCTTTCTCTTCTTCAGGAGAGAATAGATTTTGATCTTATCAGAAAGTCGAAAATCCGGGTGGCTGCGGATTCCCTCTATGGAACCAGCCGAGAGTATCTGGATGAAATCCTCGAGGAGAACCACATTCCGGTCGAGGAGATCCACGGATATGTCGATCCTTATTTTGGCGGGATTGCTCCCTCTTCGACGGAGGAAAACCTGTCGGAGCTCATGGATCTTGTAAGGAAGAAAAAATGTCACATCGGGATCGCAACGGACTGTGATGGAGACCGCTTTGGAGTTGTGGATGAACGAGGGCATTTTGTTGATCCGAATTTGGTTCTCTCGTTAATTTTGGATTATTTTGTCACACAAAAAAAATGGCGGGGTGGAGTGGCCCGTTCGGTGGCTACAACACATCTGATCGACCGAATAGCCCGGAGTTTTGAACTCCCTTTATACAAAACACCCGTAGGTTTTAAGTTCATCGCAGAACTTTTTCTTGAAGACAAAATCATCTTTGGCGGAGAAGAGAGTGCCTGTTTGGCCCTCAAGGACCATCTTCCGGAAAAAGATGGCATTATTGCAGGTCTTCTTGTCGTAGAGATGTTAGCTGCGATGGGAAAAACTCTTTCTGAACTCATTGATGATTTGTTTAAACGATATGGACGAAGAGTCGGTCGCCAGGTCAGCCTCGCCTTGACGTCTGAAAATGAGAGGAAATTGAAAAACCTCACAAAAAGTTCCATCGAAAAACTCGGGGATAGAAAAATTATCAATACAGAGACAATCGACGGAATCAAGCTGGATTTTTCAGACGATGACTGGATTTTGTTCCGTTTTTCCGGAACAGAACCTCTCATTCGGTGTTATGTGGAAGCAGGGAATAAAAAGGAATTGGATAAACTCATGAAACTGGGTTTGGAGAAGGTAACCTAATGGGAAATGGCAGCCAATTGACCAAGTCCTTTCGGAACAAGCTCTTGACTGCAGTGCTTGTTTTTCTCTTCCTGGTTCTGATTATAGCTTCATTTTTTGGAAAAAAGGGTTTGATTGAAGTCTATAATGCGCAGAAAAGTAAAGATTCTTTACTCGAAGAGATCGAGCAGCTGGAGAAAATAAAAAAAGGATTAGAAAGAGAAATAAAGCAGTTGGAGTCTAATCCCAAGTCTTATGAGGCCAAGGCCCGGGACCAGCTGGGACTTGTCTATCCGGATGAATTACTCATTATCAAGGCCGAAAAGTCAGATTCAAAGGATAAATCTCAAATCCCAGCGAAAAAATAGAAATATTTTCTTTTTCCAGTCCTAAAATACTATGAATCCTCTTTCAAGTGGTCTCAATATTGAACAAAAGGAAGCCGTCACATACACGGATGGTCCTCTTCTTATTATTGCAGGAGCAGGAACGGGAAAAACAAAAGTCATCACACACCGGATTGCCAATCTCATCGCTACAAAAAGGGCCAGACCTGAACAAATCCTGGCTGTGACGTTTACCGAAAAAGCCGCCAATGAGATGGAGGAGAGGGTTGATGTCCTGATTCCATACAGCTACTCTTTTGTCGAAATAAGCACATTTAACTCATTCGGAGAAAAGGTGCTGCGCAATTATGGACACGAACTGGGATATGCCGTGGACATTAATCTCTTGGATGACGTCGAACAGGCTATCTTTTTCCGTGAGCATCTCTTCCAGTTCCCTTTGGATTATTATCGGCCACTGAGCTCACCGGCACGCTTCATACAGGAACTATTGGGAACAATAAAAAAACTGAAACAAGAAGATATCTCTCCGGATGCATATCAGTTTTATGCAAATGAACTTCTTAAGAAAGCGGAGAACAAGGTCAAGAAGGAGGAAGCGACCAAACACCTTGAAATAGCCCATGTCTATGCCAAATACCAGGATTTGCTGAAAGAGGAAGGAAAAATAGATTTTGAAGACCAGATTTTGATTGTGGTTGAATTGTTTAAAAAGCGGCCGTCTATTCTCCAGGAATTTCAAGAGAAATATAGATACATTCTTGTCGATGAGTTTCAGGATACCAATTATATCCAGTTTGAACTTCTCAAACAGATGGCAGAAAAGCATAAAAATATCACCGTGGTTGGAGATGATGATCAGAGTATTTTTCGCTTTAGAGGCGCATCATTGAGCAACATTCTGAATTTCCGGGATGTCTATCCTGATTATAAGAAAATTGTTCTCAACAAAAACTATCGTTCCACCCAGCCTATCCTGGACGCGTCCTATCAACTCATTAAACACAACAATCCCGACCGGCTTGAGGTCCAGGAGAACATCAATAAAAAGCTCGAATCACAGGTTGAAAACAACGGAAAAAGCATTCATATGTTTCAGTTTGATACTCTTTCCCATGAGGCAGATCGGGTTGCAGAAATCATCCAGGAAAAAGCCGGAGAGGGTTTTCAGTATAAAGATATCGCCATCCTCGTCCGGAGAAATACCGATGCTGATCCCTTTTTAAAATCTCTGAATATGAAGGGAATCCCTTTCCGGTTTTCAGGGAGTCGAGGCCTGTACACTCAGGATGAAATTAAAATTCTTGTTTCTTTCATCAAAGCTCTCACAGACTTTGAAGACAGCAAGAGTCTTTTCTACCTTTCACTTTCTGAAGTCTATAGAGTGGATGCTTATGATCTCAGCATGGTTTCCAATTTTGCGTATAAAAAACATATTCCACTCCATAAAGTCTTCCGGATGATCCATGATGACAAAAGTCCAGTGGAAATATCTCAAGACTCCACAGAAAAAGTGAGAAGGATTTTTCGTGATTTGCTAAACTTTGTCCATCTGGCAAGTTCAAAAAACGCAGGGCAGGTTCTGTTTTCGTTCCTGGACAAATCGGGTTATCTCAAATCCCTTGTCAAAGAGGGAGGGCTGTCTGAAGAGATAAAAACAAAAAATATCCGAATATTTTTCGATAAAGTGAAAAATTTTTCCGACTTGAGCGAAAACGATTCTCTGTATTCATTTTCTCAACACCTCGATCTTCTTCAACAAGTCGGAGATAATCCGGCGTCTGCCGAAGCCGACCTTGACGAAGATGCAGTCAATGTTTTGACCGCACATAAAGCAAAAGGATTGGAGTATCCCGTCGTTTTCATGGTGAGTTTGATCGCCGACCGTTTTCCTGGACGGGGGCGGAGGGAAAAAATTCCTGTTCCAAATGATCTGGTTCATGCAAACTTGCCCTCGGCAGGAAATCCAATCCAGGAAGAGAGGCGGCTGTTTTATGTCGGAATGACTCGAGCTAAAAAAATGCTGTATTTGAGTTGGGCAAGAGATTATGGACTCAAGAGACTTAAACATGTTAGTCCATTTGTTCTGGAGGCCCTTGATTTGATTAAGGCTCCTGAAGAGACGATCCGTTCTTCGGCTTTAGAGGAGATTAAGAGATATGCTCCTCGTGAATCCATGCCGGCTAAATTTCTGGGAGTCAAAGAGGATGGGGTGATTTCTTTGAGCTTTTTCCGGCTCGATGACTATCTGATTTGTCCACTCAGATACAAATTCAGACATATCATGCGTATTCCTATCCTGCCCCATCACAATCTGGTTTTTGGACGAACGCTCCATTCAGTTATCAATTATTATCTGTTGAATAAGATTTCAGGAAACGATATTTCTGAAGATGAACTCTTAAAAGAGTACGAAAAAAGATGGATAAACGAAGGGTTTCTCAGCCGTGAACATGAAGACATGCGTAAAAAAGAGGGAGAAAAGGCTCTTCGTCTTTTTTACCGAAGGGAGAGAACTCAGGGCCATGTCCCATCACTTATTGAAAAGGATTTCCGCTGGTTTTTTAAAGACGTGAGGTTCAGCGGGAGATGGGATAGGATTGATCTTTTTGAGAATGGAGCCATCATTACCGATTTTAAAGCTTCCCAGGTGAAGGATCAGAAAGAGGCCGACAAAAAAACACGAGATAGCCTTCAGATGGATCTGTATGCGCTGTCGTTTTCCAAGGTGCGGGAGGAAAGTCTTCACGAAGTCAGGCTCTATTTTTTGGAATCGGATATCATTGGACATGCCGAAAAAACAGAATCTGAATTAAAACAAGCCATGAGCAAAATTGAAGAGGTCAAAGAGGGGATAAGAAGCCAGGATTTC
>JAUWVG010000378.1 GCA_030617525.1 Candidatus Aminicenantota bacterium
CCTACTTTTCTTTGGCAATAAGGTGGACCACTCTCATCTCTATGGATTCTGGAAGTATGTCCACTACCACAAAATGATTGACCGATCCCATCTTTCCAAACTGCTTATGAAGGCTGGCGCCTCCTCCTCCTGTGATCGTATAATCAACACCCTCAAATGTGGCCGTACTGTAAGCATGGATATGCCCAAAGAATACATGGTCTACCTTGTGTTTGGACATCAGTTTTGCAAAGGGACCGGACATCTCTTCATTCATGGAATGATAGCTCCATTTCTCAATTTCATATAGAGGTTCGTGGACAAAAACAAATTTATACTGTTTATTAACGTCCAGCCATTTGTCAGCTTTACCCAGCTGCTCTTCCCAAGGGATAGCACTCTTAACTCCTGTATTGTCCAGAAAAACAAACCGGCAATTACTGACATCAAAATGATAAGCCCTTGAATCCTTCCCGCCAAAAGTATACTCGTATGGCAATCCCCCGCTTCTGACATCATGATTGCCCACGACTGCAAAAAACGGAAACTGGGCATACCTGTCCAAAGCTTGAAGGAGATACCCGTCCATACTCATGGAATATCCATCAGGTGTGAGGTCGCCAACATTGACAGCAAAAAGCGGATCCCATTTGTTGATACTCTGTAGGACTGTCTTCCAGACAAGGAGGTTGCTCCGGGTGTCTCCAAAAACCACAAAACGGAAACCTTCATTTTCGTCGACCTTAACATTTTTGATCTTTTCGAGAACATTATTAACATGGTACTTATCGCCGTATTTAGACAGATTCCCTTGAATTTCTTCGATGGTCTCTATTCTTAGAGGCCTATAAGGCCTGAGCATGGACTGCGCTCTTCCTGCCGACCGGATTTCTCCTTTATCTGTAAAGGACAGTATCAATTTGTTCTCTAAATCATCGAGCTGAACAAACACCCGAGGCCCGCCCAAGGATTCTACGGAATAAGCCCTGGAGGGCCTGTTTTCAAAACCGAAGACGGAAAGTCTGTTTAACACCGGCTCGGGAATCTGATCAGGCAGGATTTCAAAAATGTTGCCTTCTCTAAATATTCTTCCCGCATTCTCAGTCACATCATCGATATCTGAACTTATTTGAAAAATCTTCCCATCAGGAAGGAAAGAAAAGGTGCACTGGTCTTTCTCTTCCATCATGGTTTTTATTGACCACGAAATATTTTTCCTAGATCCATGTTTCTGGATATAAAGATCCTTGTACACGGGAGCTATCTTCTTGAACTGTTCCGCTACAGCAGCCGGGAGTTCTTTGAAGGGGAGATATTCCACCGGCCTTAAAAATTTGGGGTCGGCGTAGGTGTTACCGGCCGGCACAACAACTTCCTCAAACGAGATGATGCCTGAGGGCTCGCTGGAATCAGGCTTTTGGGAAAAGAATAAAATCCAAAGAATCAAACCGGTGAGCGCAATCCCAACTACGATTAATATTTTTTGACTTTTTTTCACATTCCGATCCTTAATGTTCAGTAATTTTAACGATCAAACATTTTAATTAACACAAACTAAATGAACTAGCAAGGAGTGTGAATTTTTTTTAGTTTATTTATGAATAAATTAGACTAAATACAGGAATTTCCGTAGCATAGCAGGAATGAGTAAAGCTGAGACTAAATACCGTTGGGTAATCCTGTTTATGGTCTACATCTGCATGCTGGTGTTTGCATTTACGCTGCAGTTTTTACCGCCCATCCTTCCTACAATTATCGCAAATTTGCAACTGTCTCATGCCCAGGCCGGGCTTCTGATGAGCCTTTTTACGCTGCCGTCTATTTTTTTAGCGGTTCTCGCAGGTCTACTCTCCGATAGATGGGGCACGTATAAGGTTGGCCTTTTCTCTTTTTTCCTCGTTATCACCGGGACGTTGATTTTCGCTTTGAGCCGCACATTTCTCTTGGCCGGTTTAGGAAGAACTATTGCCGGAGCAGGTGCCGTGACCCTGACCATTGTCGCTGCCAAGATCCTTTCTCAGTGGTTTAAAGGCCGTGAAGTGGGATCGGCCATGGGCCTCTACAATACGGCGATGCCCGTTGGCTCGATTATCTGTTTTTCGACTTTCGGGAAACTGGCGGCATCTGCAGGATGGAGGACGCCTGTGTTCATCACGGCAGCCGTTAGCCTTTTAGGGCTCGTGGCGTTTCTATTACTCTTTAAAGATGCGCCGGATTTGCCGCAAAAAGAAGATCTAAACAAGCAGGAAGGAAAAAATATATTCTCTAATGTTTTGTACATCGCCGGTCTAGTTTGGATGGCCGCTCTGTGCTGGCTTTTATTTAATGCCGCGGTCATCTCTTTTTCAACCTTTGCGCCTGATTTTTTTATTTCAAAAGGAAAAACTATCGGGCATGCGGGTTTTTTAACGAGCCTGCTCATGTGGGGGTCATTGATTTTAAGCCCGGTCATCGGCCGTTTGATCGATAAATTCAACAGCAACGGCATTTTTATCGGAGCAGGGGGGGCCATTCTGGCCATCTCTCTTGTATTTGTTTCCAAGACGACGAGTTTTTTACCACCGATGGCCGTTATGGCTGTGGCTGTGGCGTTTGTCCCCACACCGGTTTTTTCCTATCTTTCAAAAAACCTGCCGTCCAAAGATCTGGGATTGGGATTTGGCATCCTTGGGATGGTTTCAGGCATGGGAATGTTTTTCGGCCCCTATCTGTCCGGCATGATCAGAGATAAAACCGGATCGTATGAAACTGTGTTTCTCTTCCTGGCTGTTCTTTCACTTCTCATAACGGCGGCAGCTGTCATTTTTCAACTTCGGACTAAAAATGCAAAAGAAGCTGCCGTATAATCATCTGCGTGACAAAAAGTCTTTTCCCAGCTGTTTTTCCAGATCGATAATCCATTTCTAATCATTCTTGGGATGAGCGAAATAGACCTTAGCGGCGATTTTCCAGCCTTCATCAAATTTTAAGAGCGATAAATAGTCGGTATAAACCATGTTTCCATCTTTTGAAAGCTCGATCTTTGCCGCAGCGCTGCCGCCTGTGATGTCGAGACTGGCAATTTTGCAGTCCATTTTAGAGCTGCTTGGATCGAAGTTTGCCGCCTGCTTGCGTTTTTCTATGCTTTTGATCCATGTATCGATGGGATAGCGGCTGATCTTGTTTCCTGAAGCTGAGAAAATTGCGAAGTCAGGATGAAATCCCTTTCTCATGCTTTCCGTGTCCAGATCGTTAAATGCGCCGTTAAAGTAGGAAGATTTGATCACTTTCTCGATATCGGCTTTGTCATCGGCACTCAAAAAAGATGTTGAAGCCAGCACCAGAAACATTAATCCTGTTAAAACAATTGACACTTTTTTCATGACTTTCACTCCTTTTTTTTAAAAACAGATAAACGCATATTTTTTCCATTATGACAAGCAATAAATATGCCAATCTCTCTGTATGGGTTTGATCATGAAAGATCAGGCTTGAAGTGTCCATTTCTGAACAATTTTTATCCAGATTCGGACATTTGTCCCGATGGGCTCTACAAACGAGTTATTCGTCATGCAGGGAATTTACAGGATTCGCCACAGCCGTGCGGACTCCCTGAATACTCACTGTTGTCATCGCAATCACCAGGGCCCCCAAAGCGACCGCAAAGAAAATAAGAAGATTCATATCGATCCGGTAGGCAAAATCCTGAAGCCATAGCTGGATAGC
>JAUWVG010000368.1 GCA_030617525.1 Candidatus Aminicenantota bacterium
GGGCAGGAAAGCCCCCAAGTTTCTCCCAAATCGTGATTTTATTTAAAGAGAAATAAAAAATAGCTTGTATATTGCACATATGTGCATTATAATAACTCCAAAGGATAAAAAATATGCCGCGCTTGAAAAAGGATAAAATAGTCCACAGCCCTCCTTTATTTGCCGTATATAAACCAGCAGGGATCAGGCGAAGCTCTCTCCAACGGCTTTGCCTCGCGCTGGATGAATACGAAGCCATCAGACTGGCAGATTACTTGGGAATGGATCATGCGGAGGCAGCGTTGGAAATGGAAATTTCCCGTTCAACTTTTTCCCGTCTTATTGAAAAGGCGCGTCAAAAAACTGCTCGATTTCTCATCGAGGGCAAAGAACTCTGCATTGAAGGGGGAAAGATTCATTTTCGGGACAACATAATCCGGTGTTTGGATTGTGGTCATATGTTCAATATTGGCATGGGAAAAGCCGTCTCACAATGTCCGGAATGTCACTCCGAGAACCTGCTGAATCTAGCCGGCGGATTTGGACATGGCCGATGTTGTACGGAAAGGGAGGCCCAATAGAAAGATGAAGATTGCCATTGCTAGCGGAAAGGGCGGCACTGGAAAAACAACGCTTGCTACAAACATGACCGCCTATCTTGCGGAAGAAGATGAGGTTGTGTTGGTCGATCTGGATGTAGAGGAGCCAAATTCCGGATTGTTCATTAAGGGTGAGCTTGTCCATAAAGAAGATAAATACAAAATGATCCCTGAATGGGAACAGGACAGATGTACCCCGTGCGGGATATGTCAGGAGGTGTGCAATTTTCACGCAATCATACAACTGAGCGATCAGATCATGCTTTTTTCTGAACTGTGTCACAGTTGTTATGCCTGCTCTGAATTATGTCCTACATCTGCACTCCCGATGATCCCGCAAAAAATGGGTGAAATGAAACATTATAGGAACGGCAATCTGTCTTTTGTGGAGAGCCGGTTGGATATCGGCCAGGAGCAGGCTGTCCCCTTGATCGCACAGACAAAAGAATACATTGACACACATTTTTCTGAAAAAATGATCAAATTTTTCGATGCGCCTCCTGGGACTTCGTGCCCGGTGATCGAAGTGACTAAGGACGTCGATTTTGTCATTCTGGTAACCGAGCCCACACCCTTCGGCCTGCACGATTTAAAACTGGCCGTTGACACCATGAGGGAGTTAAACAGGAACTATGGTGTTGTTGTCAATCGCCATGGGATCGGCAATAACGATGTCCTGGAATATTGTCAGAATGAAAATATTTCTGTCCTGGCCAAAATTCCCAATGACCGCAGTATTGCCGAATTATATTCGCGGGGAGAGTTGGTTTATCAAAAGATTCCTGCAGTAAAAGAGCATCTCATAAAAATCAGGGATCAAATTCTGGAATTGAAAAACGGAGAGGCCAAATGAAAGAAATTGTTGTCATCTCCGGAAAAGGCGGCACCGGAAAAACTTGCATCACAGCCTCTTTTGCGCATTTAGGCGGAAAGGATGTTGTGGTCGCTGACTGCGACGTGGATGCGGCGGATATGCATCTGCTTTTACAGCCCGATTTCGCAAAATCAGAAGATTTTTACAGCGGCTTTATCGCTGAGATCGATCAGGATGAATGTACTCAGTGCGGAAAATGTGCCGATGTCTGCCGTTTTAACGCTATTCCGGTCATAAACACCCAATATAGAGTTGAGACACTAAACTGCGAAGGATGCGGATACTGCCCTCGTGTTTGTCCTACAGATGCTATCAGAATGGAAGAGCAAAATGTGGGTCAGTGGTATATGTCGACGACAAGAGCAGGAAATCCTATGGTTCATGCACGACTTGGGATCGGCGCGGAGAATTCCGGTAAGCTGGTAGCCAGGGTCAAAAAAGAAGCCAACCGCATTGCGGAAGAAACGAGTAAGGATTTTGTTCTGGTTGATGGATCTCCGGGTGTGGGCTGTCCGGTAATCTCTTCACTGTCTGGAGCGAATTTTGTGGTCTTGGTTACAGAGCCCACTGTTTCCGGTCTGCACGATTTAAGACGGGTTTACCAGCTTGTTCAAAAATTCCAAATTAAAGCTGGTTGTATTATCAACAAATCAGATCTGAATCCGCAAGTTTGCGACGAAATTGAAGATTTCCTGATAAAAGAAAGTATTGTTCACATATCCAATTTTCCCTACGATGAAACATTCACAGAGGCAATGACTATGGGTCGAACTGTAGTTGAATATGGGAATAATGGTTTAAAAGCGCTCCTGACGAAAAGTTGGGAAAGAGTGAAACAAATAACGAACCAAGGAGAGATCAGAGGATGAAAATTGCATTTACAACCAAAGGTACAGAATGGGATTCCATGATGGATCCACGTTTGGGAAGAACAGAATTTATTCTTCTATATGACGAAGAGACAAGTGAATTTTCCCACTATGATAACAGAGCCATCGAACACATCGCTCATGGAGCCGGTCCTAAAACGGTACAGAAATTGTTCGAGCTTAATCCTGATATTTTGATAACGGGTAATGGTCCGGGCGGAAATGCTGCAGCCGCTTTAAGAAATGCTCCCATAAAAATCTATATTGGTGCCGGTGAGATGACAGTGAAAGAGGCTCTTAGTGCATATAAAAACGGAGAGTTGATGTCATTTTAATCCGGAGGAGATGCATAAAGCAGTAAGTGGGTAAGTGGGGACGGGCCACGCGAACTATCTTATTCTAAACAAGTTCCCTGGAAAAAATCCTTAAAATATATCCTTAGAATGCTCATTTTACC
This sequence comes from Candidatus Aminicenantota bacterium, assembly GCA_030617525.1. Taxonomy (GTDB): domain Bacteria; phylum Acidobacteriota; class Aminicenantia; order Aminicenantales; family Aminicenantaceae; genus JAUWVG01. Next base: position 2,779 of record JAUWVG010000368.1, read on the forward strand.
CATAAAAACAGCATCCTAAGGAATAATTAGAAGTGCGTCGGGTGACTCTCGATCCTCGATATCCCCGTCTTATTTATGGTATAAACCGGAGTAGAGGGGAACATGAAGAGTTCAGATTTCAATTTGACTCTTCCGGGGATAATGATTATTCTAATTTCACAAATGCAAAAGGATAGAACATAATGCTGTGTCCCAAGTGCAAGAACGAAAATCCCCCCGATTCAAAGTACTGTAAGGAATGTGGGACGCAACTGATCCAAACCGAAGAGGCTAACGTCTCCTTCACCAAAACAATCGAAACGGCAAAGGTAGACCTTACACGGGGGACAGTATATGCGGAGAGATATGAAATTATCGAAGAACTTGGAAGAGGCGGGATGGGGAAGGTCTACCGCGTTGAAGATCAGAAAATCAAAGAAGAGATCGCTCTTAAACTCATCAAGCCGGAAATCGCCTTTGACAAAAATACTATCGAGCGCTTCAGGAATGAACTTAAACTCGCTCGGAAAATCAGGCATAAGAACGTCTGCCAGATGTTCGACCTGGGAGAGTGGAAAGGGGCACACTTCATCACCATGGAATACATATCGGGCGAGGATTTGAAGAGCTTCATCCGAAGATCAAAACAGTTGAGTATCCCTGCAGCCGTAGCGATAGCCGAGGAGGTTTGCGACGGACTTAAGGAAGCACACCGGTTGGGGGTCATTCATCGCGATTTGAAACCCAGCAACATCATGATCGACAGAGATGGAAATGCCCGAATCATGGACTTTGGTATTGCCAGAACACTTAAGGGAAAAGGGATAACGGGCTCTGGAGTGATGATTGGGACTCCCGAATACATGTCTCCGGAACAGGCTGAAGGCAAGGAGGTGGACGAAAGCTCTGACCTCTATTCTCTGGGTGTGAACCTGTACGAGATGGTCACTGGGTGCCTGCCGTTTGAGGGAGACACCCCGTTGAGTATCGCCGTGAAACA
>JAUWVG010000130.1 GCA_030617525.1 Candidatus Aminicenantota bacterium
TCCACTCGGATTTTTAACGCCATTCCCTCATCGTTCCTCTCGGCGCCTCCGTAACTCCGCCCGTAAACCTTGCTCACTAAAGAGAGAATTTCCAAGAAGACACGTACCACTTTTATTAATTCATCCCGTGCTCAGACATACTCAGCGGCCGAAGAAATCGGCTACCCTCGTCGAACGAATCGAGAAGGCTAAATCCTCGGATGTCGCTTTTTCCATCCTCTTCAGATTTCTTCTTACGTGATTTCTCCATCATCTTCCCAGAACTCTAAATGAAATCACGAAAATGAGAATGCTCCTTTCTCTTAGGCGTAGTTTCCCCAGTTAATCATGATGATCATAATCGAGATGAGCAGGGCATAAATGACCAGTGTTTCAATCAGAACCAGCCCGAAGATCGCAAGAAACCGGATGTGGGGAGCGGCAGCGGGATTCCGTGAAATGCCCTCAAGCGCTGAGCTGATGGCTTTCGACTGGCAGTAGGCGCCTGCAGCTGAAGCGATCGCGATAACGGCTCCACCCACAATCAGGGCCCACATGTAGAGAGTGGTTTTGTTTGTCGCACCCTCTGTGTTCTGCGCGAACATGGGGACGCTGGCAATAACGAGTAAAAATACGAAAAGTCCTAACGCTTTTAATTTCATTGTCATCTTATTCTCCTTTGGTGTTGATTAATGTTCTTCCTCATGGGCCACGGCTCCCGCAATATAGATACAGGACAGCAGCACAAAGACAAACGCCTGGATGGTTCCTGTAAAGATCGCTAGCGCCATAAAAGGCAGCGGCAGAAAGAAGGGGATGATTGAGGCGATCACCACAATCAAAAGCTCTTCTGCAAAGATGTTGCCAAACAGGCGGATGGACAGCGATATGGGGCGGGAAAAATGGCTGATAAGTTCTATCGGTACCATAAGTGGGGCTAAAAGCGGGATAGGGCCCATAAAATGTTTAAGATACTTCCCTACTCCCTGGGCTCTCATCCCCTGCCAGTGGTAATAGACAAAAACACAAAGAGCGCAGCCCAACGTGACATTGAGCTTGCTTGTGGGCGACATGAATCCCGGAATCAGTCCGAGGAGATTGCCCAGAAAAACAAAAAGCCCAAGCGTGGCGATCATGGGGACGTATTTTTTCCCCTCTTCACCGATGGTGTCTACAAGCAGCCCCTCAAAAGCTTCGAGGATAAGCTCCATGACACTCTGGAGCTTGGAGGGGACGAGGTCGCGTTTGCGGGAGGCCAGACCTAAAAACAGGATGAGAAAGATGGCTATGATCAGGCACATGACGACGTAGTCGGGGATAAAGTGGGCCGGGTCGTGAACCTCGATCCCGAATATGCCGAGAAACCAGGCAAGAGGTTTGCCGAGTAATCTATTGATAAACTCAACGAGGCCCAGACTGTGTTCTAATTCTTCCATTGTTTCAGTTTAGCTAATTCTCCAGCGGCTTCGAACAAAAATACAGGTATAATCATCGAAAAGCCAACGACAAAGGCCAAAATCTTATTTGAAAAAAAGATGATTATAATAAAAAAGACGGCAAGAATCAACAGAATCCGGACAATGTACAGGGGGATGGCCGAACGGAGGGATTTCTTTTTATCGGTGCTGAGGGTCTTGGATATGGTCTGCTTGAGCCAGTAAAAGTTGAGCATGGAAAAGAGCCCTCCAGCGAGCACGAGAAGGGCGATGAGATAGTCGAAAAGGAAAAATCCCACTACGGCCGCAACGACAGTGCAGATGAGAGTTTCAAGGGGAACGCGGCGGAGGATTTTTTCCTCGGTGTTGTCGGTCATTTCAAATAAAGGTTCATCTCTAGTCATTTAATCCATCCTCTAAGATTGCCTGCAATGCGGCAGCCTATATGTCTTTATGTCTGTTCAACCCTCTCAAAAGGCTGATGAGTCCCGATGCCGTGCCCAAAAAGAAAAAGAGGATTGTCATCCAGGGACTTGTCCCCAGCCACTTGTCCAGCATATACCCGAAAAAGAGCCCTACGATGATGGACGAGGGCAGTAAAAGCGCAAGTGAGCTGACAACGGCAATCTTACTGTAATTGGTCCGTGACGGCTTCTTTTTGAGCATCTGAAAGCCCCATTTTATCATAGAAAAGGGAAAAATGGGACAGGTTGTTATCCCTCTCAATCTTTTGAGTGGAACCGGATTGAACCGATAGCCACGCCTAAGTTTCTCGGATCTGGTGTTCCTAACACTTTTAGCGGATTCCAGGTTCGACTCACCTCAATGAGCAAAATGACGTCTTGATTAATCTCGTTAGAGATATCAAATTCGTAGGTCTGCCATTCCTCTTGTGTCATCACAATTTTGCCCAACAAAAATTTTTCCTTGAAGAAATCTTTGATAATATAAATTTCAACAATCACAGGATTGTTCTCGATATCGGGGTGAGAGGCCAACATGGGAATTTGGATGAATGGGTGGGTGACTTTTATGGGGAGTCCCCCATATTCTCTTGTCCATCGAAAAATCCGGCCGTCTTCAGTTTGTTCTGTTTTCCCCAACCCAAAATTTCGATTGAGATTCAATTCTTTATATCGGCGTTTTAAAGATAAGGAATGAGTGGAATTCCACAGAAAGACACTCCCAAAAAGAACTATAAGTATTATGCTGCCGATTTTAATGGTTTTTGGTGTTCTGGGATCCTTCTTGAGTCCGGTTTTTTTAATCATAGGAGAAAGAGCGATGGCGGCCAAAAGCCAAAAAGTATATTTGACCTCAGGGCTTCCCACGTAAGAGTGAAATAACAAAGTGAAAATATAGGCAAAAATTCCGGCTACGGCTCCAAAGTAAATGAGACGAGATTCTTTTCTTTCGATAGATCGGCCGACGGAGTACATGTGCCGGAATATCATGAAAAAAAGCCACAGGACTAAACCCAATCCGATCAATCCAACCTCGGCTCCTATGTGTAAAAAATAGTTTTCCGCAGAATCGTTTCTCCTGAATCCCTCAAGGCCGGCATCGTAATCCCCAAGATTTTTTGTGTAGTAATTGGGGAGTTCAATTATATAGGCTCCAACTCCGACACCTGCTACAGGATAGTCCTTCATCATGGAGATGGCTTCTTTCCACAGGAAGAATCTTTCCGGTGAGAAGCTGAAAATACTCATCCCTCCCTTAGCTCCTTTCGCATAGGCTTCTATCCTGTCGATCACTCTGGATTGTTTCAAACCAAAATAACCAACGAAAAGGATAACGGCAATCAGGATGGGGATAACCAACAGGGCCGTTTTCTTTTTGAAAGGAACAATCTTTTTGATTTTGAAATGGCGAAGGAGAAAAAATCCGAATATCAGGATGGATAAAAGGATTCCTAACAATGCACTCCTGGTCCCGGTTTTAGGAAGGACAAAGAGAACAAGAGCCGAAGACAGGAGAGCCAGGAGTCTTGTCAGACCTTTTGATGTGAGAACAATCGCGAGAAGAAGAGGGAAAAAAGCGGCCAGGAATATACCAAAAGAGTTGGGATCCTTGAAGGTCGAATTTATTTGCTCCATCCGGACCCAAAATGGGGTGTTTCCAAGGCTGATATCCTTATAGAATTGAAGCAGCCCAAAAAGCAGGGTGAGGAAAGTGCTTGCGAGGAGAGCCCGGAGAATTTTTTCTAAAATATCGGAGTTTCTCAAGATATTATAAATAATGAAAAAGAAGACAAATCCGGATATATAATTCAGGGCAGAGAACAGCGTGCTCATAACAGCGCCGCCCGCAGAGACACCGTTGACATTGACCGTGAGTTCGTAGATCGAATCCACAAGAAAAGGGAAAAAGTTTGAATACCTAAAAAAAGAGATAAGACTGGATAGGGCTAAAATCACAGCAAAAATAATCATAGGTGTTGAGATAGGGGGTCGTGTAAGTGACAGGGAGGGCGAAAAACACATATGAATAAGGCAGCCCAAAAAAAAGAACAGGAAGACAAGCAGTGCTGTTGGGGCATGAGGGGCCTGTTCATAGATCCCGAAAAAATAGGGAAGGCCGTTTATGAGAGGGAATATGAAGACAAAAAAGATTAAACCTTTCTCCAATCTGATCACGGTCAGGACCAAAACAGTCAACAGGACCGGGAGAAGGAAAAGCTGAAATGGCTTGACCAGTGGGACATACTTCACATAGAAGAAATAGAATAGACAGAGATAGACTACAGCCGTAATTACAAGAAGAAATCTTTTATTCTTTAACGTTCCCACCAAGGTAAACCATTTTACTCTAATTTGTTCTGATGTTCAAACGGAAAAGATTCATCCTGTCTTATCCGAGCTGCCGTCATCGACGAGAATTATTTCATCTACATATGGCAATTAATGATGTTTTTCCATGCTACCAATTTCACCTAACAATTGCAAAAAGGGAGAGTAAGCATCTCCAATTCCGTGATATGAAGAATGAGTTCTGTAAAGTGACAAGAAATCACGCGTAGTTTTCCCCAGCGAGGAAAACTCGCTCGATTCCGTTCCTCGCTCTCATCTTCCTTCTGAAGATGAACCATGCCCGCTCGTCCTCCATACGAATTTCTCTATCATCTTCCCAGAACTCTAAAAAAATCACGGAAATAGAGATGCTGAGGATATTTTTTCTTGCCTGGAAAAGACATTTGATATAATCTGCCCTGCAGAGGGTTTTAAAACAAAGAATTGGCATGTCTGACCTCCTGTTTTCAAAGAAATTGAAATGGGGGTGGTTGACACTTCTTTTTGTTATACTTTTGACTGCAGGGATTCGCCTCCGTCTTTTGGATGTTCCACTGGAACGTGATGAGGGAGAATATGCCTATGCGGGGCAACTCATACTCGAAGGGGTCCCTCCTTACGTCCAGGCCTACAACATGAAAATGCCTGGGACCTATGGTGCGTATGCCCTTATCCTGTCCGTCTTCGGACAAACGAATCGAGGGATTCATTTTGGTCTGCTGCTCCTGAATGCCGCCACGATATTATTGTTATTCCTGCTTGTGAAAAGACTATTTGATATATTCACCGGTCTTGCGGCGGCGGCCTTCTTTGCCCTCCTTTCATCAGGTCCCCAGGTCCAGGGGATTTTTGCCAATGCCGAACATTTTGTCCTTCTTCCCGCTTTAGGCGGGCTTCTGCTGATTTTCCTGGCTGTTGACACTCAAAAACCGCTGACCATGTTTACGGGGGGTGCACTTTTGGGATTATCTTTTCTCATGAAACAACATGCCGTTGCCTTCATTCTGTTCGGAGGTCTTTATGTTCTTGCCGCCGGGAATATAGAAAAAAATAATTCCTGGAAAAAAGTTTCGGCCAACCTCGGCCTCTTTTTTGGTGGCGTTATTTTGCCCTTTGGGCTGACCTGTTTGATCCTCTGGCAGACGGGAGCATTTGAAAAATTTTGGTTTTGGACCTTTAATTATGCACAAAAATATGCGTCCTCCCTGCCCCTTGCTGTTGGAATAAAAAATCTGGGGGGAACTTTCCCCAAAATAGTGAATGCACATGTTGGAATTTGGCTTTTGGCCGGTCTGGGATTAGTATCTCTGTTCTGGAACAAAAAAATGAGGCGGCACAGGATTTTTGTCCTTGGATTTTTTCTCTTTTCTTTTTTGGCCACCTGCCCGGGTTTTTATTTCCGCCCGCACTATTTCCTCCTTCTCCTTCCTGCCGTATCGGTTTTGGCCGGGATGGGAGTCGGGTCCATCCAAAATGTTTTTCAAAATGACCGTTTGGCGCAGAAGCTCAAAGTGATTCCTATTCTTCTCCTTGTTTCTGTCTTGGTCCTATCTGTTTATCAACATCGCCATTATCTGTTCTCTTTGAGCCCCGAAAAGATATCCCGTTTGACCTATGGGGCTAATCCTTTTCCTGAATCACTTGAAATCGCCCGGTATATTTCAGAGAATTCATCGAAGGAAGACAGGATTGCCGTTCTCGGGTCAGAGCCTCAAATATACTTTTACTCAAAAAGGCGCTCGGCAACAGGGCATATCTATACATATGCATTGATGGAAAACCATAATTATGCCGGACAGATGCAGGAGGAAATGATCCGGGAGATCGAGTCTGTCCGCCCGAAATTTTTAATTTTTGTTTCTGTTTCTACGTCCTGGCTTGCCAGACCGGATTCGATTCAAACGATTTTCTTATGGTTTGACTCGTATCAGCAAAAATATTACCAGCGGATAGGGGTGATCGATATCTTTTCAAACAAATCAACAGTCTATTGCTGGGGAGAAGAGTCTTATCAATATGCACCGCGTTCTCCATATTGGCTGGCTGTCTTTGAGAGAATAAAATGAAGGTTTACCCAATAAGTAATCGGCGCAAGATATTCCTATCGATTATCATTTTATCAGCGGTAATATTGATCTACGCAAAATCCAGTTCGTTTGACTTTGTCTATTGTGATGACAACATCTATGTTATAGATAATTATGCGTTTAACAGTGATCCTGTCAATGTGTTCGCATCCTTTACACAGACGCTGGGAGTGACATTTTACAGACCTTTTCTCACCATTTCATTTATTTTAGATGCGCAAATCGGAAAACTCGATCCGAAAGTTTATCATATAACAAATTTGATGCTCCATCTTATGGCGTCCCTACTCCTGTTCTTTATTCTCTTGAAATTGGGATTTTCAGAGATACTGTCGTTTCTGTTGAGTTTATTCTTTTCCGTTCATCCTA
>JAUWVG010000329.1 GCA_030617525.1 Candidatus Aminicenantota bacterium
ATTGACCCCAATTATCTTAAAATTTCCGCAGAATTAAGCTCGACGTACACCACAATGGTAAAGATTGAGATTATTTGCACTGATGATTGTGTGGAAAGAGTAAAGGAGACAATTCTAGATAATGCAAGAACGGGATATAAAGGCGACGGTTTGATTGCAATTTCGCCTGTAGATGAAGCCATTAGTATCAGAACTGGGAAAAATGGTGTGTTGTCTTTTTTAGATTAGGAAATTGAGTAGAAGAAAATGTAATTTTGAAAGGAGGTGAATGAGCATGAAAGATCCGACTGTGAAAAAAAGAAAGGTTGCCATTAAAAGTGTGGGCCAGGTTTCAGACATCAATCGGATTGAAGAGAGCTTGAGGAGGATAAACGGGATGATTTCTATAGATGTAGATGTTCAAAAAAATGTCCTCAGATTAGAATATGATCTGAGAAAAATAAAATTTGAAGTTATAGAGAAATCAATAATAGAATTGGGTTTGAAGTTGTCTCAAAAATTCTTGCAAAGATGCAAGAGAGGAATGGCCAAATTCACTGAACAGAATGAATTGGATAATCTAAATGCTCCCATGTCATCATGTTGTGATGATCCTAAAGGAAATGTCCGGGATTGTAATATTTGTATTACGCAAGGGAAAAATCTTTAAGCAACGAACATACTATAGAAGGGTATAACAAAGTGAATAAATCCATCTAAAGTTGATGGATTGTATAAATCCAATTTAAAAGGAGGTGATTGAAGTGAAGCCGGATAACAAAACTTTTGGAATCTTATTTCTCGTTATCGTTCTAGTTGTTGTCTTCGGATTGGTTGGATATTCTCAAGAACACGAGCACGGAAAGGCACAGCAGGAGAAGAAAGAACACACAGGTATGATGGGGCATATGGACAAAATGATGGAACAATGCCAGCACATGATGAAGAACATGGACATGATGATGATGAAGAAATGCCCTGGCGCCATGGGTATGATGAACATGAAAGGTATGATGATGAGGATGCAGAACATGTCACAACAGATGAACCACATGATGGAGAATATGGACTCAATGATGAAAAACGAAGAGATGATGAAAAACGAAGAGATGAAAAAACACATGGAACAGATGAAAGAGCACATGAAGAAGATGATGGAGAACATGCAAAAATCTATGGAGAACATGCAGCACATGTCCAAAAAAATGGAAGACATGGAGAAAAAGAAGGACAAGAAATGACAAGGTTCAGGGGGCCAGTGCTTAAATAGCCCTGGCCCTCATTTTCCAAACCAGATTTGGTATTACAAATTCAAGTAATAAACATGAAAATTCAACAGATAGGGAACTCACTTTAATTTCAGGAGAATCAAATGGAAAATGACATGTATCACGGAAAGGATACACATCGTGGTCATATGATGGCACAACAACATCATGCTCACCACATAGAAGAATTCAAGAAAAGATTCTGGATTTCTCTTGTAATCACAATTCCCATATTGCTGCTATCAGAAATGATCCAAATGTGGTTTGGATTCAGGATAGAAATTCCGTTCCAGAAATGGATTCTTTTTCTATTATCTTCCATCCTTTATTTCTATGGGGGTTGGCCTTTTCTAAAAGGTGGTATCAGGGAACTAAAAAACCGCCAGCCTGGAATGATGACATTGATCAGCACTGCTATATCTGTCGCCTTTTTCTATTCCAGCGGGACAGTCTTTTTTATAGCCGGAAAAGATTTCTTCTGGGAACTTGCGACGTTGATTGATGTGATGCTCCTTGGTCATTGGATTGAAGCGAAAAGTGTCCTCGGTGCTTCTAGGGCGTTGGAGGAGCTTGTTAAGATAATGCCGACAACTGCACATCTTTATAAAAATGGAGAAATTGTTGATGTTCCTGTATCAGATGTGAAACCAGGGGATAAAGTTCTCATACGTCCAGGAGAGAAGATCCCGTCGGATGGCAGGATAAAAGAGGGTGAGTCCTATGTGAATGAAGCCCTTTTAACGGGAGAATCCAAGCCTGTTCATAAATCAGATGGTAACAGTGTTATCGGGGGTTCTATTAACGGTGAAGGCATCTTAAAAGTGATTATTGAAAAGACCGGAGAAGAGACTTATTTGTCTCAGATCATTAAACTTGTCCAACAGGCTCAAGAAAGCAAATCCAGAACCCAAGATCTTGCGAATAGAGCAGCTGCTATTCTTTTTTATGTGGCTCTTGGAGCAGGAATCATAACGTATGTTGTATGGTTCATGCTCGGGAAACCTGAATTTGCGCTTGAAAGGGCAGTCACAGTGCTTGTCATTGCTTGTCCGCATGCCTTGGGACTGGCAATTCCTTTGGTTGTTGCCCTCTCGACCTCTATCACTGCAAAAAGTGGAACTCTCATAAGAGACCGGAGAGCTTTCGAAAGCATCAAAGATGTGAATGCTGTAGTGTTTGATAAAACAGGCACTTTGACAGAGGGCAAGTTTGGAGTTACAGATATTATAGCGATTATTCCGGAGGAAGAGCTGTTGAAGCTCACAGCGAGTATTGAACTCAATTCAGAACACATCATTGCTCAAGCAATAGTTGAGTATGCCAAAGAAAAAAATATTGATATCCCTCAAACAGATGAATTTAAAGCACTGCCTGGAAAAGGGGCATGGGGAAAAGTTGGAGATAAAGAAGTTTTTGTGGGTGGACCTAATTTGTTGAAAGAAATGCAGATTGATTTTACTGATCAGAGGATAAAAGATCTCCAAGCACAAGGGAAAACTGTTGTGTTTACTTTTGAAGACCGGAAACTTTTGGGTGCATTTGCTCTTGCTGATAAGATTCGGATGGAGTCAAAGGAGGCAATCCGAAGCCTAAAGGAATTAGGTGTTGAAGTATTCATGCTTACGGGTGATGCAGAAGAGGTCGCAGAGGGAGTTGCAAAGGAGCTTGGTATAGATAACTACTTTGCCCATGTTTTACCTAATGAGAAAGCAGAAAAAGTAAAGGTCTTAAAAGAAAAAGGGTATAAAGTCGCCATGGTAGGAGATGGGATCAATGATGCACCAGCGCTGGTAACGGCAGATGTGGGCATTGCTATCGGAGCAGGCACCGATGTCGCCATTGAAAGCGCGGATTTAATATTGGTCAAAAACGATCCCAAGGAGGTAACACGAGTCATCGATTTTTCCCAGAAAACCTACTCTAAAATGGTTCAGAACTTGTGGTGGGCGGCTGGTTATAACATTGTCGCCATACCTTTGGCTGCCGGGGTATTATACAACCTTGGTATTGTCATTAATCCCGCAATAGGTGCACTACTTATGTCTTTTAGTACTGTGATCGTGGCGATCAACAGCCAAACTTTAAGAAAATTCGAACCAAAAGGGATGGATTTCTCATCAAGGGTGGAGTCAAAACAAAACCATGAACACGAACATCATAACCATTCTTAGAGATTTAGATATATAATGATGCGAAATTATCTTGTAAAAAAATGATTGACATGCCATAGGGGGGTATGCTATATTAACCATGGAGGTGAAAATGAGTAATCAAATGACAACACATGAAGTAGAATTAGTTCGACTCAGGAGAATCGAGGGCCAAATTAGAGGCGTTCAGAAAATGATTGAGGAGAAAAGATACTGTGTCGATATACTGACACAACTCACATCAATCGTTGGCGCGGTAAAGAGCGTTGAGGAGAATATCCTGGAAAGACACCTGAAGGGTTGTGTCCATCAATCTTTCACAAAAGGAAGCAAAGATGATAAGGCCAGGAAAATAGATGAAGTTGTTGACGTCTTGAAAAAGTTTAGAAGGTATTGAAGGGAAGAAAATGAGCTATTATTTCAGTAAAACAGTTAAAGGATCGTTTGAGGAGGTGCTTGAAAAGGTGACTGCTTCTCTTAAAAATGAAGGATTCGGAATTCTAACAGAAATAGATGTGAAAGAAACTTTAAAGAAAAAGCTGGATGTCAATTTTAGAAGATATAAAATACTTGGGGCCTGCAATCCGGCTTTTGCTTATAAAGCCATTCAAGTCGAGGATAAGATAGGAACCATGCTCCCATG
>JAUWVG010000498.1 GCA_030617525.1 Candidatus Aminicenantota bacterium
GTTATTCCTTTCAAACCGGAAAACGAACAAACATTTTTTTTGTATCTCGGATATTCCCTGGGAAGTCTGGAAGAAATGATGGCCCATTCCCGCAGAAGTTTTATTGTGATCTTCGGCGTTATCTTTGTTATAGGAGTTTTCTTTTTCTTGGGTCTTTACCAGCTCCAAAATAATTATTTAATGAAGGAGAAAGAAGCCGAAAATGAAAAAAAGGAAAAAGAACGTTTCCGGGAGATTTCTGCATTTACATCAGGAGTTGCTCATGAAATCAAGAATCCGCTGAACAGTCTTTCACTTCTTTGTGAGCTGCTGCAGAAGAGAGCTCCTGTTGAGCTTCAAGAAAATGTTTCATTAGGCAAAAATGAAATTCATAAAATTTCCAGGATCATTGATCAGTTCTCAGCCTCTCAAAAGCCTTTAAAATTAAAAAAAGAAAAGTTCTTTCTTGAAGATCTTTTGCAGGATATTCAGGCATCTCTCAAGTACGAAATCGACCAAAAAAAAATTGAAATCTCTTATTTTCAGACTTGCCAAATTCTTTTAAATGCCGACAAACAATTGATCAGTCAGGCTTTTATCAATCTGCTTAAAAATTCCCTGGAAGCCGAGCCGGTTGGCGATATTACTATTCGAGCCAGACAGCACAAAGATTCAGTTTTTTTAACCTTTAAAGACTCCGGGAGTGGAATAGCTGAACAGGACAAACAAAACATTTTTTACCCATTTTTTTCTAAAAAGGAAAAAGGTATGGGTATCGGACTTTACCTCACAAAAAAAATAATTGAAACCCATGGCGGAAAGATCGAATTTCAGAGTGAACTGGGACAAGGCACAACATTTTCTGTGCAGATCCCAGGAGGCAAGCATGAATAAAGCTAATATTTTAACTATAGAAGATGATCCTCTACAGAGAAAGCTGATCAAAGAAAATCTTGAAGAGGAAAAATTTATTGTTTTTGAAGCAGCCACCGGGAAGGAAGCCTTAAATATTATAGCCGAATCTCCTATAGATATCGCTATTGTCGATTACAAGCTTGAAGCCGAAACTGGAATCGATGTTATCAAACAGATGTTAGAAAAAAATCCGTTGATTACACCGATCATGGTCACTGCTTTCAGCAATGTTGAAAATGCTGTAGAAGCGCTAAAAATGGGCGCTTATGATTATATCGTTAAACCCATCGACTTCGAAAAATTTCTTTTAGTGATAGAAAGAGCCTTAGAGAGACAGAGATTGCAGAAGGAAGTCTTATCGCTTCGCAGTTCACTGGAAGAAAAATTTAGTTCCAAGAACTTTGTGTTTTCGTCACCTGCTATGAATGAAGTTATGCGCATGGTTTCAAAAGCCTCTAAAAGCAGTGCCACTGTCCTCATTTCCGGTGAAACAGGTACCGGGAAGGATCTTGTGGCCAAGACTATTCATTTTTCCTCTTTGCGGAAAAATGAGCCATATTTGGCTGTCAATATCCCTTCTTTGCCTGAAACATTAATTGAAAGTGAACTCTTTGGCGCAGAAAAAGGATCTTTTACCGGTGCTCATGAAAGAAAATTGGGAAAATTCGAAGCGGCATCAGGGGGCACTCTTTTCCTTGATGAAATTGGCGATTTGCCATTCCAACTGCAGGTAAAACTCCTCCGCTTTCTTCAAGAAAAAGAATTCTATCGGCTGGGATCATCGAGTCCGAAAAAATCGGATGTGAGAATCATTGCAGCCACCAATAGAAACTTAGAGAAATTAATTGAAGAGGAGAACTTTCGACCGGATCTCTACTATAGGCTCAATGTTATCCCGATTCATGTCCCTCCTTTAAGAAAAAGGAGAGAAGATATACCTCCTTTGGTCGATCATTTTATAAGAAAATATGCCGAGAAGGAAAAAAAGACAATTGAAGCGATTTCAGCCGAAGCCATGAACCTTCTTCTTCATTATTCCTTTCCTGGAAACATAAGGGAGCTGGAAAACTTCATAGAGAGAGCGATTGTTTTTTGTGATGGAAGTCACATAACATCTAATGATCTGCCGCTGTTTTTAAAAGAAAAAAAGGAAGAACAATTAGAACAGGAAGGCGATTCTTTGACAGATGAAGTGCGTCGTCTTGAGATTAGGAAAATTAAAAACGCACTTATAGAGAAAAATGGGGTCAAAAGCAAGGCTGCAAAGGCTCTAGGGATTACAGAGAGGATGTTGAGTTATAAGATGAAAACTTACGGTCTTTCCTCTGATTAAAACCTCTCTAAGACCACGTTACATATTGTGAGCATCTCCAAAACCGTGATTTTAAGAAAGAGTTCTGTAAAGTGATAAGAAATCACGCGTAGTTTTCCCCAGCGAGGAAAACTCGCTCGATTCCGTTCCTCGCTCTCATCTTTTTTCTGAAGATGAACCATGCCCGCTCGTCCTCCATACGAATTTCTCTATCATCTTCCCAGAACTCTTAAAAAATCACAGAGATGGGGATTCTCCCTGAGAAATCTGAAGGGGATGGAAGAAGCGACATCCGAGGATTTAGCCTTACCGAGTTGTTCATCGAGGGGAGGCGACCTTGTCGGCCGCTGAGTATGTTTGAGTATGGACAGAAAACTCGGATTATTATATCT
>JAUWVG010000155.1 GCA_030617525.1 Candidatus Aminicenantota bacterium
TTCGGCCATGATTGAATTGCAGATTCGGTTAAAACAAAAAACAATACGTATGATCTTTTCGGGAGATATCGGTCAAAAGGATAAACCCCTTATCAAGGATCCCACTGTGTTCGATTCTGCGGATTATGTTGTTATGGAATCTACTTATGGGGCCAGAGACCATGAAGATCCGGGAGATGTGGAAACCCAGCTTGAAAAATATATTCTTTCTACGGTCAAGTCTGGAGGGAATATCGTTATCCCAACTTTTGCAATCGAGCGGGCTCAGGAGCTCCTCTATCATTTAAGCCGATTGGTCAGATTGGACCGCATCCCTTATCTCATGATGTTCCTTGACAGTCCCATGGCACTCGATGTTACGGACGTTTTTCTTCAGAATAAAGCGGAATTGGATGATGAAACATTAAAGTTGTTTAAAGAAGGAGAGTCTCCATTTCGATTCCCGGGTTTGAGATTTGTCAGACCAACGCAGGAGTCCAAAGCTATCAATCAGATCCGTGGATCATGTGTTATTATGGCGGGATCAGGAATGTGTACGGGAGGGCGGGTCAAACATCACCTTGTCAATAATATCTCACGTCCGGAATCCACAATCCTTTTTGTGGGATATCAGGCCAGAGGAACGTTGGGAAGACTCATTGTTGACGGAAAACAAGACGTGAGGATTCACGGCCAGACATACAAGGTTAGAGCACAGATAGCCCAGATCGAGGGCTTTTCAGCCCATGCCGACCGGAGTGCCCTTCATGATTGGCTAAACGGTCTATCCTCTCCTCCAAAAAGGGTTTTTCTTGTACACGGGGAAATGGAAGGAGCACAAAGCCTAAGAGATGCCATTGTAAAGACAAAAGGTTGGAAGGTCGATATTCCTGAATATAAAATGGAATACGAAATCATATAACCTGGATCATTCAGGTAAGAGAGGTCAAATATGAAGAGGTCAAATTTGAGCATCAAAAAGTATTTTGTCGAGGATATTCCCCGGCGAAAATTTCTTGAAATGGGCTTAAAAGGAGGTGTGGCCGTTGCCGCGGCTCCATCGATGATGATGCATTTATTGTCCTGCAAGGGCTCAACGCCCGTGCAGGCCGGACTTGAGATAGATCCTGACATGTTGAACCGAACCATTCAAAAAGCTCTGGAAAAAGGCGGAGAATTTGCAGATGTTTATGTCGAAAATCGAATCTCAAGACGGATTCTTTTGGAAGAATCAAAATTTAAAAGCGCTGTTTTCGGGATAAGTCAGGGAGCGGGCGTCAGAGTAATATCCGGGGATAAAACCGGATTTGCATACACCGATGAAATCAGTGAAGAGAAATTGATGAAGGCTGCAGACGTAGCCTCTTATGTCGCTCAAGGATCAAAATCCAAAGAGCCGGTGGATGTGAATTTAGCAGAGAGGCCGTCTTTTATCACTGTCAAGCTTCCCCTGCAGGATATTGTCGATGATAAACGATTGGAGATTATGCAGCGTGCCCACCAGGCTGCCCTTGACTATGATTCGCGGATTCAAATGGCTTCGATCAGCTATTATGATGAAATCAGAGGGAGAACGATCGCCAACAGCGAAGGCCTTCTTCTTTCGGATGAACTCCCACTTCTATTTTTTATCGTTCAAGCCATGGGTGTTGGAAACAACACCAGGCATATGGGGCGGGAAAGGCTGAGCCGTCACTCCGGATTTGAGATGTTCGATGAGGTCTCTCCTGAGGAAGTGGCTAAAACCTGTGCAAGGGAATCGATTGCTATGCTCGAGGCCAAGGATGCTCCTGCCGGCATGATGGATGTGGTCATGCATAATGGTTGGGGAGGAGTGCTCGTTCATGAGGCTGTGGGACATCCGCTTGAGGGAGATGGGATAGCCAGAAAAACAGGTGTATTCACAGGAAAACTCGGTCAGAAAGTGGCAAGCGAAAAGTTCACTATGGTCGATGATGGAACTCTTCCCAACCGCAGAGGAACGACAAATTTTGATGATGAAGGGACACAGATGCAGCGTAATGTTCTAATTAAGGACGGTGTTCTTGTAAAATACATGACCGATATCCTCTCTGCGAAACAATTGAATATGGAGAGAACAGGAAACGGCCGACGCGAAAGTTTTCGCTACATCCCGATTCCCCGGATGACAAACACATTCATCGATAAGGGGACGGACAATCCTGAAGATATTTTGTCTTCGACAGAAAAAGGTCTTTATGTGCAGAGTTTGAGTGGAGGAAGTGTCAATCCCACGACAGGAATGTTTAACTTCACGTGCCGTGAGGCCTACTTGATCGAAAATGGCAAAAAGACCACACCGGTCAAGGGTGCAACTCTTATCGGAAGCTGTTTGGATGTCATTTCCAACATCGATGCCGTAGGGGACAATTTGGACTTTGGCCCCGGAATATGCGGGAAAGGACAGAGTGCCGAAGTTTCGGCAGGACAGCCTACTGTCCGGATTCGCGGAATCAATGTCGGCGGCAGCAGAGCAAGAGCGTAGGAAAAGGAGATAACCATGGATTACAAAGCTTTAACCGAACAACTGGTCAATAAATGTTTAAAAAAAGGTGCAGATGCAGCCGAAGTGTACTGCGAATCCAGCAGAAACCTCAGTGTCAGAATTCGCAACGGTGAGATGGAAACTGTCCAGCAGGCAGAGTCTCACGGAGTGGGTATCAGGGTAATGGTGAAGGGCCGACTGGCTTTTTCCAGCTGCAACGATCTCAGTGATGCCGCCCTTGAGGAGACATTGTCAAGCGCTGTCCAATTTGCCGCCAATATGACACCGGATGAAAACAATGTTTTGCCGGAAGATAAAGGAATCACAGAGGTGGAGGGCCTTTATGATCCTCAAACCAGCCAGATTCCTCTGGAAACGAAGATCAATCTGACAAAAGAAACAGAAGAACTGGCTATGAAGGATTCCAGGATTACTAAAAGCGGAGGTGCACGTTATTCAGAGGGAGAAGGACAGGTTTTTATCGCAAATTCCAATGGTTTCTCAAAAGATTATAAGGCGTCATCCTGTTCTTTCGGAGTGAGTGTTGTCGCGGAAAAGGGGGATCAAAAATCTCCGGGAGGGGAGTCCTGTTCCCGTCGCTATTATTCTGATTTGAAGAAACCCGAAAAGATAGCAGATAAAGCAATTCAAGAAGCAGTGCAGATGCTGGATCCCCGGATGGTCAAGACACAGAGAGCTGCGGTCATTTTTGACTCGGATGTAGCCCGATCGATCTTGGGGGGAATACTCAGTGCTATCAACGGTGAACGTGTTCTCCAGGGTGCCAGCTTTTTAAGAGAGAAATTGGACTCGATAATCAGCTCAGAGCTTATTACAATATTTGACGATGGGACTGTTCCTAAAGGCCTGGGGAGCAAATGGTTTGACGGCGAGGGTGTTCCCACTCAAAAACGGATCATCGTCGACAAGGGAGTTTTAAAGAGCTTTATGTATAATACGATTGCAGCCAAAAGAGCGGGCGTAAAAAGTACGGGCAATGCTTCGCGGGGTGGATTCCGGAGCCTTCCGGGGATAGGAGCGCACAACTTTTATATGGCCAAAGGGGACAGCACTCCCGATGAAATCATCCAGGCCACCAAGACAGGACTGTTTCTAAAGGGAGTTACCGGCTACGGTATCAATCCTGTCAATGGAAATTTCAGTGGAGGCGCTTCAGGATTCTGGGTCGAAAACGGAAAAATCGCTTTTCCGGTCAAAGGATTGACCATTGCCGGAAAAGCCGATGAGATGCTCAAAACGATCGACATGGTGGGAACGGACCTGGATCTAAACCGCAGTTTTACCGCCCCCACGTTCCGGATCCCCAGTATGCAAATCGGAGGGATTTGAAAAAGAGTCGGATGCATCCGTATTTCTGTGATTTTAAGATCGAGTTCTGTAAAGTGATAAGAAATCACGCGTAGTTTTCCCTAGCGAGGAAAACTCGCTCGATTCCCTCCTCGCTATCACCTCCTCAAAAGGAGATGAACCATGCCTGCTCTTCCTCCATACGGATTTCTCCATCATCTTCCCAGAACTCTATAAAAATCACGGAAAGTGGGATTCTTTCTGAGAAATCTGAAGAGGATGGAAAAAGCGACATCCGAGGATTTAGCCTTACCGAGTTGTTCATCGAGAAGAAGAATCAGGGCCAGGCCTTCCAAACATGAAAAACTTTCTACAGAATTCAATTAATATCGAGAAAGTTATTCATGTTCGGAAGGCCTGGCCCTGATTCTTCAGTGTATGTCTGAGCATGGGATGAATTAATTGAAGTGGTACGCGTCTTCTTGGAAATTCTCTCTTTAGTGAGCAAGGTTTACGCGCGGAGTTACGGAAGTGCCGAGAGGAACAATGAGGGAATGGCGTTAAAAATCCGAGTGGAGCGCTTCCACCTTTTCAGATTTTATCTTATGGATTCCTAAGCACTTTTTTGAACTCGCTCCTAAAATCATGGAAACATGGATGTTTCCCTTAGGAATAAGTTTAATTAAAGACTGCATTAAAAAGAAGCTTAAAATTTACGTAAGATTGAGCCCGATTGTGAACGTTGAATCCAAAGAGAAAAATTGTTCCTCTATTATAGGACACTTCCAGGATCGAAGATTTTCCTCGTAGAAGTTCTTCTCCGAGAATCCAACCGCTGAGCAGCAGGCTTTCATTTGGATAAGATGCAACAATTTGAACGGAAATATTGTCGTTTTTCTCCTGCTCTCCCTCATCAGAATCTGTGATAAGATCAAACGCTTGTCCTCTTGAAAAATATCCCATGCCCTTTTCATCTAATCCATAAGCCAATGGCAAATCAGTCTTGTATGTCATTTTTAAAATCGAACCAGGACAGTTGAAAGTATCGGATTTGACATCTTCAAGAACATTTTTAACGGGAAGTTTAAACTCATGGATAGCAAATCTCACTGAGCTCTTGTTGCACACCAGAGTGCCGCCATTGTTCACAAATGCTTTTAAGTTTTCCACTCCGTCTTTTGTGATGCCCCCCACATAATCCGGCGGCATCGTCCCTTTGCGGTGCCCATTAATAATTGAAGATGGATTTTGGTCCGGCAGAAAAATTACATCAAAACGATCATCGAGATTACCGGCTCTTATCTCCGCATCGGTCAGTGCATGGAAAGGAATTTCATATCTATCGAATATGAGTGATATCCAGCCGGCATCCATATTTGCAGCCCAGGATTTGTAAAGTGCAATCCTGGGAATTTGCAGAGGTCTCAGTTCCCCTGAAACTTTCCCCCCAAAAAATGTCGTCCCGGTTTTGGAGGCGATGCCAACAAGAGCGTTTTTAGAAAGACTTCCGGCGTCAACGATAAAAGATCCATTAGGGAACTCGTTCCCATCGATGTAAACATCAGAAAGTGCCCGATAGACTTTTCCGCCCGCTTTGAGAATACGGATTGCAGCAGTGACACTTATGTTTTCAGAGGAGGACAGAATGTAATGAGGGCCGCTTCCTTTTATGTCCCCGGGAACGAAAAAAGTTTCCGGAATAAGTGTTTTAGCGACGTCGAGAGGCGTACTCATTTGCGTTGCGCTTATTCCCATCTGGAGGTGAAGTGTCCAGCCTACTCCGTCGTAAGGTGCGAGTGGAGCCCCTTCCCAACGAACCGTTCTCGACAGTCCCTGCCAGAGATGGCCGTATTTTCTTAAGTCGGGGTATTCCTGTTTCTCCAGGATATTCTTTGCATAGGAACCGAAGGCCTGGCTTGTCGGTATGATGTAGGACCCCTTAGGATAGGGAATGCCTTCGTGAGTAAATGACTCATCTGCCGAGTAAACTTCGATGCCATATCCGATAAATCGATTCAGCATCAACCGGCATGTGCTGAGATCCTTTTGATGGGCAGAAAGAATCCAACCGTAAGGGGGTTCTTTACTGAATTTTTCAATGATATCATTTCCCATCTTGTATTTATAGTAGAGGAATTCATAGCAATACTTCGCAGCCGCATCCAGTACGGATTTGGAGGCCGTCAGGTTGTATGCGATGGCATCCCTCAACCGCCACCAACCGCCCTTCCATGGACTTGGATAGAATGTTCCCACAGTGAGATCACGATAAGCTTCGGGAAAATCGTTGATCCGATAATAATGAGGAGTTGCATACCCGAAGTTGGCTGTTTCGGTCAGAATTGTTGGAATATTATGCGTTTCCACGGCAGGGCCATCCGCATATCCCGGATACCA
>JAUWVG010000202.1 GCA_030617525.1 Candidatus Aminicenantota bacterium
ACAGCCAGGGCTTTGGCAAACCGCTGTCCCAGCATATCGATAAAAGCCTTGGCCTTATACTTTTCTTCTCTTGTCGTGATTGTGTAGAGAGTTTCCCTTGCCGACTGGTTGATGGAGTAGGCAAATCCATTATCCGTTGTATTCAAAAAGCTGCCAACCCAGAGGATAGGAACAGCCAGAAACGCCAGAGATCCAAAAATCATGGCGATGGGAAGAATTAAGAGGGCTGTTTTTACTCCAAATCTCGTCATAATAAAACTTGTGAGGAACAGCTGGACAAACATGGCCACACAGTTAGTGATCAAAAATATGGTCGAAAATTGAACCCCAATGGCATCCCCATCCAAGAAGTGTGATATTGTTGAGGAGAACTGAAAATCTATTGTAGTGGATACAATTTCATACAGTCCGACAATGGCTACAATTGATAGAAGGTATTTGGACGCAAAGACGAGTTTCCCGGCTTCGGTAATGAGGTTGGGTTTTTTCTTTGCCTCTTTGTGTTTCATGGGAACAACTTTGTATTCGGGCGGGTTTTTAGACACAAGACGTCCTGCCGCAAGGGCCACAGCGATGATAACAAGAGCCAAACCAAGACAAATCCACATCCACGTGGATGTCGATATTTTCTCAATCCATACTCGAAGAACCATGGTGCCAAAAAATCCCCCTGTGACTCCTCCCAGAACGATCAAACCATACAGCCTTTTTGCGGCCTCCGGGGTTACGCTGTCATTAAGAAAGGCAAAAAATGTGGCCACCATGAGGGTGCTGAAAAGATCACCAAAGAGATAAAATGTCCAGACCGTAATATCGGTTGGATTATTGATCACCATGCTGTAGATCACATAGGCGACCATAAAAAACACGGAAAATACCAGAGTGAGCTGCTGTCTTTGCATCCGGCGGACGAGCCATGTAAAGATGACAACGGCAATAATAGCCACAAACATGTTCATCACTTTTGCCAGGAGTTCTGCTTGAGCCGCCTCCATTTGCCAGCCCCACAGGTTAAATCCCGTTTGATCATAGAACGTTATGAAAATAGCCTTTTTAATCGGCTTGAGAATCCAAAAACTGACAATCACGAGGAAAAAATAAAAGAACATCAATAAAGCTAGAGGCAGTTCTTTTTTCCTGATGTTCATGATTGATTTAAAAAGATTATTCATGGTTATAGTTCTCCCCTATGAATACTTTCCATTTTTAGAATATCCCTCAATTTTCCATTCGCAATATATTGAAATGGCTGCAAATTGTCAAATCAAAGAAAATCTAATTAAATGGGGACAGTCCCCAATTTTCTTTTTAAATTAGTCAACTCAAAGAAAAATGGGGACTGTCCCCATTTAATTAGATTTTCTTGGCTCGCAGCTCTTTGACTTTTTTGATAATGAGATCTTTTCTTACAAGAAGAGATGAGATTTCTTCATCGTTCAGGTAGGGACCCAGCCTAGCTTGAATCCCATTCTTGCTTAAACTCTCTATATTATGAAACAGATTGTCCGAACAATCTGTTATCTCACATCCTGTTATTAACCTTTTGGCAGGTGCAAAGGCTTCTGACAGGTCGACCATCCAGACTTTCCAGTTCAATTCCGTCTGAATCAAAATATTACCAAGATCTCTCTGGGTACACAATGATGGAAAGAATATTAGATGTTCAAATACGACAAGATCGCATACGGTTTTATTAAAACTATCAGGATCGGGAGGGACGAGGTTTTTCTGCCTGCGTTCTTCTTCACTGATGACAGGAGGTTCCAGATAAAGCATAAGGGATCCTTTATTTTTTGCAATTTTTCTTTCTACGGTCGGCGGAACCAGGTTTAAGTCCAGCATTTTATCCAGTTCATAACTGGCCAGGACATACTTATAGCTATCGCCTCCACTTGCATTGGGCCGAATCCTATTAGTCACTTTGAAAAAACCTTTTCCTTGAATTTTCCCGTCATCCAGATCAACCACCCACGATTCTGTCCGTCTGCCTCTATTCTTTTCCACAGAGATATCTTTAGCAGTTTTTAAAAATTTCTCGATGCTCTGACGGTCAAGATTATCTATGTTTTGTGTCAAAGCTTCTGAACCGCACTGGCAAAAACATAGGAAGACGAGAAGAAGACTCACTAAACCTAATTTTTTTAGTTTCATTTATTTATCCCCCCTTTTCATTTTTTAAAGTTTTTATCAAATCTTTATTTTTTTGGCTCTAGATCCCAGACAGAGAATTGGCCGTCGTCTATGATCAAGGCACTGATACGCCCCCCGATCCGCCTGTAATAATCAGCAATCCCCGTATCGATAACCCACACTTTCCCACCAAATTTTTTCATATCCTTCTCACCAACAAGTTGTGGAGTATGGGCAATGACGATGTGGTTCGCCTGAAGATTGTTCAGAATCCTCTCGACATCATCTGCAAAATCTTCTTCTTCGGCCAGAGATCTGTACCAGAGAGGCCCATCCGGCTCATTATAAAGCTGCCGGTCATAACCGGGAATTTTAGGCGGCAGATTATTAGTGACGGCCTGTCTGATATCATCCAGTTCTTTCCGGTAAGTGTCATTGATCTCCTTTAACTTCCAACGTTGTGAAAGCACTTCGCTGATCCCTCCGTGAACAAAGACGATATCATTGATTTTAATAATAACATTATTCCCTATAATCCAGTCTCCATACAGCTTATCGAGATTTTTCAAATAGAGAATTCGGCCTGTAGAACGGGCCTTCCCAATAGACTTATCGATTATCTCCTTCCAGTCTTCAAAAAAATCTCCGTCTGAAGTTGAACTTTCGGACGACTTTGATCCGGCTTTCCTCATGAACTTTTTTTCCTGCTTGATTCTATAATTTTCAGGGAGAAATTGGACAAACTGTGGAACAGTGATATACCCCTCCCGGTCAAAAGCCGTGTTGGCAAGATTCATTTCTTCATGATTCCCGATCATCATGTGCACTTTTCCTCCGGCCGCCTCAGCCTCCTTTTCCAATCTTATGGCCAGGTCAAAGATATCCTTCGGTTTGTCTCCCCGATCTAAAACATCTCCGATCTGGACGAGATGAGTTTTTCCACCAATCCAATTTAGTTTATCATCCACCAATCCCGTACCCATAAGTATCGTCACAAAATGAACATAAGCTCCATGTAAATCCCCGACAGCCACAATCCTTTTGACACCCGACCACTCACACGGAATATCTTTATCCCGGTAGGACGCTCGTATCGGACTTTCTATTCCAACGGCACAAGTCAAGCAGAGAAATAAAAATATGACACCAACAACGATAAAAGAAAAAAACGGATCTTTTCTATTTGGATAATGTTTCATCAAAAACTTGAAAGAAAGACATTCTCGATAGGATGTGATTCCTCCTTGCAAAAATTCATCCTATCTTTACAAATTATAAATCTATGCTCAAAGAGAAGCAAGGTCGATTTCTAATGGCTGGGACATGTTTTTTGCATTGACTTTGGAAATTTCTTTTGATAAAAGCAAAGGAAGGATTTACGCATTCCCATGCGAGAGGACGGAATAAGATGGAAATAAAGACAAGGGAAAAAGAAGATATTGTCATTTTTGATGTTTCGGGAGAAATAAAACGATCAGATGTTATTGATATCACCCTCCATCAACAGGTTAAAGATTTTCTCGATTCCGGAAAAAGGAACATTCTCTTCAATTTCAACAACGTTGATTTTATAGACAGCTTTGGAGTGGGAGAGATATTGGCCAGTTATATTTCTACACACAATCTTGGTGGAAAACTTAAAATAGCAAAAATTTCTAAAAAATTATATCTTGTCTTCCAAGTGACCATGCTCACAAATGTGCTTGAGATATTCGACGATGAAGACGTCGCTTTAGGCAGTTTTACAAAAGAATAATTGCGATCCAACCAGAGATAATGTATGGGGAAAAAGTTCCTCTTTAAAACTCTCTCCCGTTTTGTCGATATCAAACCCGGTGAAGAAGTCCTCTGTTTTTTTCTATTTTTCTACTTTTTTCTTATCACATGGCCAAATTCTATCATTCAAGCCGTTAAAAATGCGAAATATCTGATCCTTAAGGGCTCCACGGATCTGCCGATAGCTTATTTTTGCACAGCCGTGCTGATGGGATTTGTGGTGGCCTTTCATACAAAACTTCAGGAAAAAGTCCCAAGACGGACCCTCGTTGTATCCAGCCTTATCTTTTTCATCATGACCACTCCCCTGTTTGGGCTGTTATTTATGGGAAAAAAAGCGGCTCCATCATGGCTTCCTCTAACGTTTTGGATTTGGTCAAATGTATTCGTTATCGTTTTAATCACTCAGTTTTGGATTGTCATTAACGATGTGTTTAATCCCAGAGAGGCCAAGAGATTGATCGGTTTTTTTGGGAGCGGTGGCATTCTTGGTGGTATTATCGGTGGTCTCTTTGCCGGTTATTTTGCCAGGACTATTCCCGATTATCTACTTTACATCGCTACAGGCATCCTTTTTGTCAGCTGCATCTTCATCAATTACATCTTTATATGGCAAAAACGTAATAAGATTCAGGACAAGATCTCTGAAAAACAAACTGTCAGACAAAAACAGCCTGAAAAAGTTGGATTTCGAACGAGTTGGAATGCCGTACGCAAACATAAATATCTCGTGCTTCTGGCCGCTGTTGTCGCCCTGACAGAAATCGTCTCGACTCTGATCGATTTTCAGGCAAAAACCTTTATCGAAAATGAATTTGTGAAAAAAGACTATATGTCTTTTTTTGGATATTTTGAAGCCGCCCTCCTGGTCATTCCCCTTCTCTTTCAACTTTTTTTGACCAGCAAACTCATCAAACGGTACGGCGTGCGTTTTGCCCTGCTTCTCTATCCTATAATAATTCTATTGTGTTCACTGGGTTTGGCCGGTTTTGCAATGACAGCCGGACTTGTCTTTGCCATTATTATCAAAACAAGCGATAAAAGCCTCTCATTTTCTATCAACCAGTCTGTAAGAGAGCTATTATTTATACCTGTCTCTCCAGAGATAAAAAACAGAGCCAAAATATTTATTGACATGTTTATCAACCGGGTCGCTAAGGGGGCTGGGGCTTTAATCTTATTGCTGGTGATTGCAATAGTCCCAATATTTTCTCCAAATCCTGTTGACGACCTAGAAGTGAACGAACACGAAGAATCCATAATCTTTGTGGCACGACGGGTCCAACTCGTCAGTCTTTTTTCAGTGCTTTTTATTGCAGCCTGGATTGTCCTCAATATAAAAGTCAGCAAGGAATACACCAATACCGTTAAAAACAAGTTGAAACGCCACTGGAAGCGCGCCGATGCCATTGTGGATGAAAAACTGGATGTCGACTTTATGAAGCTCATCCTGGACACACTCGAGGACAAGAACAGAAGTGATGTGCTGTATGCCATGGACCTCTTCGATCTGACAAAAAAGGACAAACTCACTCCGGAA